>NZ_JAYGIC010000010.1:0-35574 GCF_034931105.1 Synechococcus sp. CCY9201
AGGGCCCGCAGCAGGGCGGCCAGCTGCAGCGGACTGGCTTCTCCGGCCAGCAGCGAGCGGGAGAAGGCCATGCCTTCCGCCTTGTGGTGCGCGGCGCCGATGCGGCCATGCAGCCGCCGGACGCGTGGCCCGAACCCCTTGCGCATCACGGCATCGGCAGGCCGGGCATGGTCCGAGATGGACCCGGGGATGGCAGCAGTCATGGGCGGACACGCCGAAAGCGACGAAGCAACAGTCAAACTGTATAACGCTACTGTTGTTACGCAGAAAGACTGTTACATGGCTTCCGGGGCGCCGGCCTCACTCGCCCCACATCCGCAGCAGGTTGGTGTAGCTGCGGCAGAGCAGATCGAAGATCTCCCCCTTGCCCTGCTGCTGAAACAGGGCCCGCCGCGCCGCGTCCAGCTCAAACAGCAGTTCCCGCTGTTCACTGCTGCGGATGCGACTCTGGATCCAGCCCACCGCCACCAGGCGCTCACCGGCGGTGACCGGCTCGACCCGATGCAGCAGGGTGCTGGGATACACGATCGCCTGGCCTGAGCCGAGACGCACGCGCTCCTCCCGATCCGGCGACTCCAGCACCAGATCACCACCCTCGTAGGCCGCTGGATCGGTGAGGGCCACCGTGAAGGACAGGTCAGAGCGACCACCGGCCATGAAGGCGTTATCCACGTGGCGCCCATAGCCCTCGCCAGGGCCGGTGAGGCTGAACAGCACCCCATGGACATGCAACGGCAGGGCCGCCGAACGCACCAGCGGATCGGCCAGCAGGGCCTCCCGCACCTGAGCCTCCAGCTGGTGATGCAGGTCGGAGCCCCGCTCCAGCTGCCGGTTGCGTTTCACCCCGCGGGCATGCCAACCGGCGGTTTCGGCACCGGGCCGCCAGGGAGCGTCGTCGGCCCGCAGCGCCTCAGCCAGGGCACGGGTCGCCTCAGGGCTGAACAGGGGCTCGACAATGAAGCGCATGAACGGAGGCCGTCGGTGGATCCCACCATGCTTTGCCGTTGGATCACGCCGCGCTGTGCCTGTTGATCCGCGCCACTGCGGCGGTTGATCACGTCAGCCAGGCCGATGGATCACGACCTGCTCCGCCCAGCAGCCACCGCCGGGCGCGGTCTCCTCAAGAATGGTGGCCAGCCGCACCACCTCCATGGCCCGCCCCAGCATCGCTCTGTTTCTTGCCACCGCCGGCCTGATGGCCGGAGCCGTGGGCTGCGGCAAGGCACCCGACTCCGGCAGTGGCGGCGAAGAGTCGTCCGGCATGAGCACGCCGGCTCCGCAGACCGCACCGAAGATGCAGAAGGAAGCGATGGGCGAGGGGGCGATGCAGGGCAAGACCAAGGATCAGGAGATGCACGGTTCAGATGAAGGCGGTGAAGGCGGCGAAGGCGGCGAGGAGTGAGCCAGAGGCGGCCGCAGCGCCGACCCGAACAACGGGAACAGGCCAGACGCCTGAGGGGCCTGCTCACGATCACCGAGGCACAGAGCGGCTTCCGCCACTGGCGAGAGCCCTACCTGCTGATGCTGTCCGTGTCGTGGCCCCTGTTCCTGGGGCTGATCACGACGCTGTACCTGCTGATCAACCTGCTGTTCGCCGCGCTGTACCGGCTGGATCCGGCCGGCATCGGCGGGGTTTCAGGCGGAGGCGCGGCCAGTTTCGCGGACGCCTTCTTCTTCAGCGTCCAGACCCTGGGCTCGATCGGCTACGGCGTGCTCCACCCCAGCAGCCTCACCGCCCACCTGATCGTGACCGCCGAGGCGCTGACGGGGCTGATCTTCATCGCCCTCACCACCGGCCTGGCCTTTGCCCGCTTTTCCCGCAGCTCGGCCCGGATCCGTTTCTCCAGCCTGGCGGCGGTGCATCCCTACAACGGCGTTCCCACCCTCACCTTCCGGGTGGCCAATGAGCGACGCAACACCATCCTGGGAGCGAATCTGAAGGCCTACCTCAGCATCGACGAGCGCAGCAGCGAAGGCCACCGGATGCGGCGACTGCATCCCCTGCGCCTCAGCCGGGAAGACGGCATCGCCTTCACCCTGGCCTGGACGGCGATGCATCCGATCAACCGCGACAGCCCCCTGTGGGGACTGGGTCCCGACCAGCTGGCGGTGGACCATGCCGAGGTGGTGGTGTCCTTCAGCGGCACCGACGGAATCCTGGAGCGTCCAATCCACGCCCACGCCAGCTATCCGGTCGACTGCATCGCCTTCGGGCGCTGCTTCGTGGACATGGTGGAAACCGACGGTGCCCGGGCGGTGATCGACTTCTCCCGCTTCCACCAGACGCGCGCCTGCCCGATGCCAGACCCAGGGGAAGAACGGGCGGAGGAAGGCTGACCGTTCAGTCGAGCCGTGTCGGCTGCCTAGGATCAGTCCTGCTGTGAGCTGATTTCTGATCCCTCTTCGCCGCCGGCTGGCCTACGGATGTGGCCCCGTTCTGATCATCCTCAGCCATCTGGGCTGCCTGCTGCTGCTGAGCACGGGCCTGGAGCTGGGAGCAGCGCTGTGGGCCGTGGGGCTGTATCTGGCGCGGATGCTGGCCACCACGGCGATCTACCACCGGCTGATCACCCACGGCAGTTACCGGGCACCGCGGCCGATCTGGTGGCTTGGCTCCCTGGTGGCGGCCTCCGCCGGACAGATGGGACCGAGCTGGTGGAAGGCCCATCACCAGCAGCACCATCGCCATGTGGACACCCCCCGCGACCCCCACAGCCCCCTGCAGCCGGCGACGGGCTGGTGGCATGGCCTCTGGCGTTCCCAGGCGGGCTGGCTGCTGAGCAGCAGCTTCTTCCCCGAACAGCTGCCTGCGGATGTGGAAGCCGATCCGGTGCTGCGGGCGATCGACCGCTTGCACATGCTGCCGGTGCTGGCCCTGGCGGGCCTCTCCTACGCCCTGGGCGGCCTGCCCTGGCTGGCGGCCTTCTGCCTCAGCACCACGGTCCTGTTCCACGGCGTGGCGACGGTGAACTCCGCGGCCCACCTCTGGGGAGAGCAGCCCTTCGAGAGCGGCGATGCCAGCCGCAACAACCGCTGGGTCGCCCTGATCACCCTGGGTGAGGGTTGGCACAACCTGCACCACGCCTTCCCCTCCTCAGCCCGCCAGGGCCTGGGCCTGCGCCAGGGCGAACCGGTTGTCCTGCCCGATCCCACCTATCGCTTCATCCTGCTGCTGAAGCAGCTGGGCCTGGCCAGCCAGCTGCGCCTCCCCTCCGACCAGGCCCTGCGGGCCCGTCGCCGCCAAAGCGGTGGCAGCACAGCTGACCTGATCCGACTGGACAGCCATCAGGCCAGCCGCATGCGGGCCTGACGCCGAAGCCCGGGCGAAGCTTCAGCTTCAGGGACGAGGAGCCAGGAACGGAGGCCCAGGAGCTCGAGAGATCAAGAGCTCAGGGGGTTCGAGCCGGAGGGGATGGATAGGGAGGTCGACCGGACGAGATGCTCATAACATGACTACATATTTCGTGAGCAAACGCATCATTCAAGCAGTAGATTCGTAGAGTTTGCATACAGCGACGCCGTTGCATGATTTCCTCGGACAGTTACACCTAGCATCGCGCCGGCCATGACTGTTGCCATGTGCCCTCCCCTAGCCCTTTTGCCATTCTTCGCATGACCCTGGTCAGAGCGCCCCAGCTGGGCATTGATCGCTTCGCCAATGATCGCGACAAGGAAAGCTGGTCGCACGCCTCATCCGAGGACCGAAGCACCATCATCCGGGCGGTCTATCGGCAGGTTCTCGGCTATCAATACGTGATGGCCAGCGAGCGGCTGAGCGCCGTGGAATCCCTGTTCCGCAACGATTACCTCAACGTCCGCGAGCTGGTGCGGGCCGTCGCCAAGAGCGGCCTCTACCGCAGCCGCTTCTTCGAGAACAGCAATCCCTACCGTTTCATTGAGCTCAACCACAAGCATCTGCTCGGCCGGGCTCCCCAGAACAAGGCGGAGATGCTGCATCACTTCACAATCCTGCAGGAGCAGGGTTATGATGCAGAGATTGATTCCTACATCGATAGCGTCGAATATCAGGAGCGTTTCGGTCAGGATACCGTTCCCTATCTGCACGGCTGGGATTACTCCAAGGGCCATGAGGGCCGCCAGTTCTCCTGGCTGATGCAACTGGCCCGTGGCGCCGCCGCCTCAGCCAAGGGCGACGCCTCCGGCAACCAGTTCCGGCTTGGGAAAGCCCTCCATCAGGATCGGGCTCTGCCCGTCCAGGGTTCGGCACCCCGAGTGGTGATTGTCTCCACCGAAGGACCGTTCCAGGCCCTGGTGAGCACGACCCACGATCTGGGCGAGTCGTTCGAGTCCGGTGAGTTCCGCAGCACCCCCACCCAGAGCCATCGCCGCGAAGCCCTGCGGGTGGATGCCGGCAGCCGCAGCAGCGACGCCTCTGGCCGCGTGGTGACGATCACCGCCACCGGCATCGCCGACAATTCCTACGTCCGCAGTGGTGCCTACGTGCTGCGGATTCCCTTCAGCCGCATGAATGAAGCCCTGCGTCGGGTCAATCGCCTCGGCGGCCGGGTTGTGGATGTAGCGGTGAGCTGAGAGCTGCTGCCCAGGGTCGCCAACAACACCTGAGCAGTGGGGGCTCCCCGATGGCGGGAGCCCCTCAACCAAAAGTTTTCGGCGAGTCGTCATGCTTCGGGCCAGAACATCTGGTGCCCGCAGCTCTGGCATCAGCACCAACAACGCTTATGGTGTCAACGAGAATCCCGTGAATCCACCCAGCAATCCTGCCACTGCACCGGTGAGCAGGCAGGCCAGCGTGGAGGCCAGCAGCACGCGCCAGGCCAGTGTTCCCACCACTCCCTTCTGCTCGGGCGCCAACGCACACAACCCCCCCACAAAGATTCCCAGCGAGGGGAGATGGGCAAAGCCGCAGAGTGCGTAGGCGAGGATCACCACCGAGCGCGGATCGCTCCATTGGCCCGCCTGCAGGCTGCTGGCCAGGCTGACGAACGCAGGCACCTCCGTGGCCACCAGCCGCAACGCCAGCAGTTCCGAAGCTGGTACCGCGTCGCTGAAGGGCACTCCGATCATCCACACAAACGGAACAAACACCCAGGCCAGCAGGGATTGCAGCGTGGCCTGCGGCTGGCCGAACCAGCCGCCCACCCAGCCGATGCCTGAATTGGTCAAGGCGAGCAGTCCAACGAAGGCAATCAGCACGGCCGTGATGCCCACGGCCAGCTTCAGGCCATCGTTGGCGCCCTGGGTGATGGCCTCCACGCTGCTCCCATAGCGCACCTCTTGCACCGGCTCGGGCAGCAGCGGCCGTGATTCGCTGGCTGGTACAGGCAGCCGCACCAGCGGTGCCGGCACGAGGAGGCGCGCCATCATCACTGCCGCCGGAGCACTCAGCAGGTTGGCCGTGATCAGATGGCCGGCAATGCCCGGAAAGTGGGGCTGGAGCACACCCACATACAGCCCCAGCATGGTGCTGGCGATGGTGGCCATGCCGGCGGTGAGTACCACCGCCAGTTCATGCGGCTGGGCAGTGGCCAGATAAGGGCGAATCGTGAGCATCGATTCAATCCCCACAAACACATTGCTGGCGGTCACGGTTGCCTCCACGCCTGTGATTCCCAGGCTCCGGCGGAAGAAGCGCGCCAGAGTGGCAATCACCCTCTGCATGACCCCCAGGTGATAGAGCAGAGCCGTGAGAGCTGCGAAAAAAATGGCAATCGGGAAGGCCTGGAAGGCCAGGATCAAGCCCAGGCTGCCCTGTTCGCCCGCGGGCACCGCCAGCGAGCCAAACACGAATTCAGCACCCGTGCGGGCAGGCGCCAGTAGCGCCACCACAGCCCCATTCAGCCAGGAAAACACCACCCGGCCGAACGCCAGCTGAAACAGCAACACCCCAAGCCCCAGCTGGGTGGCCAGGGCCACCCCGATCAGCCGCCAGGGCGTGGCCCTCCGATCCTGCGAGAACAACCACGCCACCAAAAGCAGCAGTGCAATTCCCAGAGTTCCTCGCACCGCCTGCCAGAGCATGGTCCTTTTGCCACGGGTGCTGTAGCGGCGTCAACTTAAGGCGGCGCGGCCCATCCTGCGGCCATGGCTGAGATGGCAGAACATTGGAGATCGACGAAGCAGTCGCCCTTGAAGCCCCTGACGCAGGCCAGGCCAGCAACGGATCAACAGGTTGAAAAGTCTCCATGCCGATTCGCGTCCTGACACCAGGGCTCGCAAAAGTCGAACAACGGCGCGAAGGCATGGTCAGGATGGGCCTTGAGAGGGCGGTCGATGAGGATGGAACGCCAGGTGCCGATGTATTTCGAGAGGTAGAACGAATCCAGCACCCAGCTGAGCGGAAACCAGGTGATCGGCCGCTTGGTGCCGAGGCTGGGCAGATCGATCTCGATGCCTTCTGCCATCAGGGCACGGTTGAGAAAGCCTGCATGGCGCGCCTCATCGCGGGCCATCAGGTTGAACAGGCGGCTGAGCTCCGGACGGCCAGCCTTCTGCAATCGGCGGGAGAGCTCCTTGAACAGCAGAAAGCCGGAAAATCCAATACGCACGACTGCACCAGATCACTCTCTTGGTCCTCCGTCTCCGCTGCTGAACGATGACCCAGCCGGTTCAACGGCGCCTTGCGATCAACGTGCTCGCGGTTGTCATCGGCCTCCATCGCGCCGAGCATGGAATGGACTCGAAGCCGGGGCGAGGGCGCGACCGGAACGGCCGGGCTGTGCCGGGCTGGGACAGGACAACTTGAAACAACGTCATCGCAATACAACGTCTTGCCAGTTTTCTTGAAACAGCAGAGCGCGTTGAGGAGATGATGGAGATCCACGCTAGGCTTGGGCTCCAGCCATCGCCGCCTGCTGCGGCCCTCTCCGCGATGGACGCCCTCGCCGAATACTTCAAGGTCTTTTCCGAACCCAACCGGCTCGCCGTGCTCGACGCCCTGCGCGCCGGACCGCTCAACGTGACGGCCGTGGTGGAGAAGACAGGCCACAGCCAGGCCCTGGTATCGAAACACCTCAAGCTGCTCACCATCGCCGGTGTGGTGCGGCGACGGCCGGAGGGAAGCCTGGTGTTCTACGAGGTGATCGATAAAAGCGTGTTCAAGTTGCTGGCCCGCGCCGAAAAGTTGATGCTCTCGGCGAAGCGCCAGCAGCTCGACGCCCTGGCGGCGATCCTCTGACAGGCTGCCGAGCTGCTGTGTCGTCTCCCTCCTCTGCAGACGTGCCTGTCTCGCCAGGTCTGCCCACCGATCTTGCAAGCCTGCGCCAGGCCCTCGCCGCTGGAGATCGGCAGTTCCCGGGCCTGCAGCTCCGTGATCTCGATGGTGTCGATCTCGACCTGAGCGACTGTGACCTCAGCGGAGGCACCTTCCAGGAAGCCCGCTTCGGCCGCAGCCGCTGGCAACGGGCCCAGGTGACCGGTTGCCGTTTCCAGGGGGCCCTGCTCTGGGGAGCGGATCTTTCCGGGCTGCAGGCCGCGGGTTCCTTCTGGCACGACGCCGATCTCTCCGGCGCCCGGCTCCAGAACGCCGACTTCTCCGGGGCCCTGATGCACCGCTGCTGCCTGCGGGGGGTGGTGGCAGCCGGCAGCCACTGGCGCGACACCCGCCTGGTGGAGGCCGATTTCCGCAGCGGCCTCGACCAGCTCACTGATCTGGGCCGGGCCGATCTGCGGGGTGCCGATCTCAGCTATGCCCAGCTGCAGGGCTCCCAGCTGCACGGCGCCGACCTGCGCGGCGCCTGCCTCTACGGCGCCAACCTCTCGGGCGCCGATCTGAGTGAAGCCGATCTGAGCGGCTGCGACCTGCGCGACACATCCCTGGCCAGCGCCCGGCTCGACAAGGCCGTCCTCAGCGGCACCCTGCTGCCCGACTGAACGCCCGCTGATCACCTGACCTCAGAGACCTCGCCCAAGTGAGTTCGCCTGATTGACATAGCTTGAGGCCCAGCGATAGGCATCGAGAGCTCCCCTGCCATGAGCGACCACTTCGATCTGATCGTGCTCGGTGCCGGCTCCGGCGGCCTGGCCGCCGCCAAACGGGCCGCGTCCTACGGCGCCCGCGTGGCGATCGTGGAGGGGGATCGGGTGGGCGGCACCTGCGTGATCCGCGGCTGCGTGCCCAAGAAACTGCTGGTCTACGGCTCCGCCTACAAGCACCTGCTGGCCGATGCGGCCAGCTACGGCTGGTCGATGGGAGAGGTGCGCCACGACGCCGGCACCCTGCTCGCCAACGTGCGCGCCGAAGTGGATCGGCTCAACCAGTTGCACATCGGCCTGCTCGAGAAGGCGGGGGTGGAGCTGGTACGTGGCTGGGGCCACTTCCTCGATTCCCGCAGCATGGCAGTGACGGCAACACCAGCCACCCTCCGTGACCAGTCCTCGGAATCGGATCCGGCCCCCGGCAGCCCGCCCCGCATCCTGCGCGGTGAACGGATCCTGATCGCCGTGGGGGGCCGACCCACCCGCCCGCTGATCCAGGGGGCCGAGCAATGCTGGGTGAGCGACGACCTGTTCCTGCTCGAATCCTTGCCGGAGCGGGTCGTGATTGTGGGTGCGGGCTTCATCGCCTGCGAATTCGCCTGCATCCTCAATGGGCTCGGCGTCCAGGTGACCCAGCTGGTGCGCGGTGATCACCTGCTGCGCGGCTTTGATCTGGAGGCCGCCCACGCCGTGCAGGAGGGCATGGAAGCGGGCGGCATCGACATCCGCTTCGCCCACAGCCCCGCCCAGATCGCAGGAGAGCCGGGGGCCCTGGTGGTGACCACCCAGAGCGGCGAACAGATCGCCTGTGGTGGGGTGTTGCTGGCCACCGGCCGCCATCCCTATCTGGAGCCTCTGCACCTGGATGCGGCCGGCGTGGCCACAGACAACGGCCGGCGCATCCCGGTGGACAGAAACCAGGCCACCAACGTGCCCCATATCTACGCGGTGGGAGATGCCACCGACGTGATCAACCTCACCCCGGTGGCGGTGGATGAGGGGCGCGCCTTCGCCGACTCGGTGTATGGCGGCAAACCCAGGCAGGTGAACCATGACCTAGTGGCCAGTGCCGTATTCAGTCAGCCGGAACTGGCCACGGTGGGCCTGAGCGAAGAGGAGGCGATCGCCCGCTGCGGCCCTGAGGGCCTGCGGGTGCATCGGGCCCGGTTCCGCCCCATGGCCCAGGCCCTGCCCGCTCGAGGTCCGCGGGTGCTGCTCAAGCTGGTGGTGGAGGCGGCCACCGACAGGGTCCTGGGGGTTCAGATGGTGGGTGAGCACGCCGCCGAGATCATCCAGATGGCCGCCATTGCGATCGGCATGGGAGCCACCAAGGCGGACTTCGACCGAACCATGGCCCTGCACCCCAGCGTGTCTGAAGAATTCGTGACCATGGCCAACTGAGCCTGTCAACCGGCACGCTGCAGCGGCAGCAGACCCTTGCGCAGATCATCGGCCAGCAGGATGGTCACCGGCGCCACCAGCATCCAGGGCAGCCAGGCGGCAGGGAAGGGGGCCATGGCGAACAACTCCGCCAGGGCCGGCGTCAGGATCAAGGCGGCGGTGAGGGCCAGCTCAGCCATGACCCCAATCCAGAGCAGGGGATTGTCCCGCCAGGCCGGCAGCGACCAGCCGCTGCTCCGCTCCCTGCGGCAGGCCAGCAACACACCCACCTGGGAGAACACGATCAGGCAGAAGGCCACGGCGGAGGCCTGACGCTGCAACCAGAGCAACTCGGCTGGAGCACTGCGATGCAACAGGGCCGGCGCCAGCTGCCGCAGCGCCGCCAGATCAAAGCCCGCCCCCTGCCACACCAGCAGATAGCCCCCCATGGCCAGCACGGCCTCGATCAAGCCGAGGAACAGGTAGGCCCGCAGCAACAGGGCTCCGCTCAGCAACGGCGTATCCCGCTTCCGCGGTGGTCGGCGCATGCCACCGGCCTCCGGTGGCTCCGCCCCCAGACCCAGGGCCGGCAGCAGATCGGTGCCCAGATCCACCGCCAGGATCTGCAGCACCGTGAGGGCCGCGGGGATGCGCAGCGCCACCATCGCCAGGAACGGCAGGATCTCCGGCACGTTGGAGGCGAGGATGTAGGTGAGAAATTTGCCGATGTTGCTCACCACGGCCCGCCCGTAGCGGATCGCCTCGATGATCGTGGCGAAGTTGTCGTCCAGCAGAACGATGTCCGCCGCTTCCCGGGCGACATCGGTGCCATTGCATCCCATCGCCAGGCCCACATCGGCGGCTCGCAGGGCCGGGGCATCGTTGACACCGTCGCCGGTCACGGCCACCACCTCCCCGAGGGCGCGATAGGCCTGCACCAGCCGTAGCTTCTGCTCTGGAGCCATCCGGGCAAACACCAGGCGGGTGCGGAATTTGAGCAGCTGGCGCAGCTGCACATCACTGATCCGGGCCAGGGCGTCACCCTCGATCACCCGCACCGGATCCGCCTGACGGACGGCGCTGGGCTCAAGCAGGCCGATCTGCTGGGCGATGGCCTGGGCGGTCACGCCGTAGTCGCCCGTCACCATGGTGACCTTGATGCCGGCCTCGCGGCAGCGCCGGATCGCCTCGGGCACCTCCGGCCGTGGGGGGTCGTACAACCCCAGCAACCCCACGAACACCTGCTGCTGCTCCACAGCCTCACTGGCATCCGTGCCGGACCCGCCATCGTGGGGCAGCAGCCGTATCGCCACGGCGATCACCCGGTAGCCCTGGCTCGCCAGCCGGTCATTGGCCTCGCGGATGCGGCGACGCTCGGGCTCCAGCAAGGGGATCGGACCCGCCGCAGCCATGCCCGACACGCAATGGTCGAGCACTTCCAGCGGCGCCCCCTTGGTGATGACCAGAGCCTGAGACTCCAGCCAGCCCCAGCCCTTTCCACCGGACTGCCAGCCCGGGCCCGCCTCCACCACCACGCTCATGCGACGGCGGTGCGAATCAAACGGAATCTCCTGGCGGCGGGGATGGAGCTGGGGCAACCGCTCGGGGTTCAGTCCGGCCGCATCGGCCGCCACCAGCAGGGCCGCCTCGGTGGGATCGCCCACCACATGCCGGGCCGGGGCCAGCTCGAGATGGGCGTTGGAACACAGGCACGACCAGACCAGCAACCAGTTGTGCAGCAGCGGGTCCGGGTTCGGCAGCCAGGTGTCCTGCACTGCCATGCGATTGCAGGTGAGGGTGCCGGTCTTGTCGCTGCAGATCACGCTCACCGACCCGAGCGTTTCGATCGCCGACAGACGCCGCACCAACGCGTTGCGCTGGGCCATGCGGCGCACGTTCAGGGCCAGGGCGAGGGTGACGCTGGGGAGCAGTCCCTCCGGCACATTCGCCACCAGGATCCCCACGGCGAACACCAGGCCCTCCAAGGGCCCCATACCGACAAACACGAGGCTGAGACCGAACACGAGCAGCCCCATCGAGACCGCGATCGTGGTGATCACCCGCACGATGCGGGCCACCTGCCGTTCGAGGGTGCTGGGGCTGCGTTCGGTGCTGGCCGTGAGGTGGGCCACCTGACCGAACTCGGTCTCGGCGCCGGTGGCATAGACCACGGCAATGCCACGGCCGGCGGCCACGGTAGTGCCGGCCAGCACCAGATTGGAGCGCTCGCGCGTGGGGATCGGATGGTCACTGCGCTCCGGCGGCAGCGTTTCGGCCTGACGGGCCACCGGCAGGGATTCGCCGGTCAGAACCGACACATCCAGATAAAGCCGGATCGATTCGAGCAGGCGCCCATCCGCCGGCACCTGATCGCCTTCCTCCAGGGCGACCCGATCGCCTGGAACAAGCTGATCGGCCTGGCAGGTCTGCAGCTGACCATCGCGCCACACCTGCACCTGGCGGGGCAGGGCGCGCGTCAGGGCAGCCAGGGTGCGTTCAGCCTGGAATTCCTGCCAGAAGGAGAACGCCCCGTTGATCAGCACCACGGCCCAGATCGCCCAGCCGAGGGCCGGGGTCCCAGCAACAAAGGCCAGGCCGCCGGCGATCCAGAGCAACAGGGCCATGAAATGCACCAGCTGATCCACAAACCGCAGCCAGAGGGAGCGGCGACGCAGGGCCGGCAGACTGTTGGACCCGAAGCGCTCCAGTCGCCGCAGAGCCTCGGCGCTGCTCAGCCCGGTCGGGGTGGTCTGCAGGGCGTCGCACACCTCGCGCTGCGGGAGCGACCAGATCGGCTGGGCGGCGGAGAGCAGCACGAAGCCTGAGCGGCAGGGTGATCCAAGAGTGGATCGCCCGACTCACGGCGTCAGTGCTGGCGGGCAGTGCCTTTTTGAAGCTCAGGAGTCGGCGATGCCCCAGGCCTGGCGGATCGCTGGATTGGTCAGTTCCCAGGCGTGCTCGGTGGGAACCACGGCAGCCCGATGCCGAGCCGGCTGAAGCTCGCGGCGCTCCATCTCAGCGTGCAGCAGGCTGATGAAGCGTTCACTCTCCTGGCGCAGCAGGGCCACATGGGCGGCACCGCCGGCCGCCGCGCGCATCTCTGGCTTGCTGGCACAGAGATCGAGACCCTGCAGATGCTCTTCCAGCCAGACCGCCTCGTATTGGAGCATCGAATCGCTGCAGTCGTGCAGCTGCCGTTCGTAGGCAGTCAGGTGCCCCTCCAGCTGGGCCGGCGGCGTGGCTGGAGAAGGCGCCTTTGCATTGAGGCGCTGCATGATCTCGCGGAGATGGCTCATGCCTCGGCTGCAGACGGAACAATCGGTTTGTTGGGAGGGTAGGAGCGGCCGTCAGCTCCGCGACCCAGGCGGTGCCATGCCGTTACGGAAGCCGTGATCGACTGAAGCCGCTCCAGACCAGGCCGGTTCTGACCGAAATCCGTCGTGACCAGGCCTAACCCAGCAGATCCTTGCGGATCTGGTGGATGCGGCTGAGCAGCTCGGCGCGCTTCTGCTGCCGCAGGGCGTTGCGGGCGAGAAAATTAAGCACCGCCACCAGACCGACCAGCTCCAGCAGGCCACCAATCAAGGGCAACTCATCGATAGCCTGCAAGGTGGCACCCGTGAGCTTGAGCGCCACACCGGCCACCACGGCCAGGAGCAGCAGCCGCGCCACCGGCAGCAGATCCTCGAAGGACTTCAGCTGGGATGCTCCAAGCTTGCCCAGCACCTGATTGAGAAACTGGAGCGGCAACCGCAGGGCCTCTGCGGCAGAGGTTTCGGCCGCTGCCCCTGCTGGCTGCGCTGGCCGCGGGGCCAGGGGCGCGGGCTCAGCCACCGGAATCACAGGATGGATCGCCTGCACCACAGGCTTCTCAGGCAGATCCTCCAGAACGGGGGCGGGGGCAGGGCTCGCCACCGGGACAGCCGTCGCAGACATGACCTCAACGTGAACATCCCCCTCTCTGGCGGCTTCGGGCGCTGACGCGATGGCCGCAACAGGGTTCTCGAGCGGCGGGGCCTTCAGCTCAGAACCGGACTGCAGCTCAGCGACAGTCCCTGGCACACCCGCTGAAGGCTGGTGCATCTCGGGCTCAGAGGGAGCTGACTGCGCTGGCTCAGACGACTCGGCTGGTGGATGAAAAGCTTCTGGCTGAGCATCAACTGGTTGCGCTTCAGCTGGTTGCGCTTCAGCTGGTTGCGCTTCGACAGGTTGCGCTTCGACTGGAAGACCAGCTGGGGAGTCGTTCTCCGGCATCGGACCTTCGGCTGCGACGGATCACCCCCTTATACAAGGCCTCTCCCGCACCCTTCATCGGTGTCAACACGGGTTGGTTCAGACCGCCAGGCCACGCTCGTTGAACACGCCTTCGAAGAGGGCCGAACTGAGATAGCGCTCACCGGAATCGGGAAGCACCACCACGATCGTCCTGCCGGCGAAAGCCTCCTCCCGCGCCAGCCGCAAGGCAGCAACGGTGGCCGCTCCGCAGGAAATGCCGGCCAGGATGCCTTCCTCACACATCAGACGGCGCGCCATGCCCATCGCGTCGTCGTCGCTCACGGTTTCGACGCGATCGACCAGATCCAGATCCAGGTTGTCGGGCAGGAAACCGGCCCCGATGCCCTGGATCTTGTGGGATCCGGGCTGCAGCGGCAGGTTGGCCTTCGCCTGGCTGATCACCGGACTGTTGACCGGCTCCACCGCCACCGAGACCAACGGCTGGCCCAGAGTGGTCTTGATGTAGCGGCTCACGCCGGAGATCGTGCCGCCGGTGCCGACCCCCG
The DNA here is from genome assembly GCF_034931105.1 of Synechococcus sp. CCY9201. Lineage (NCBI taxonomy): Bacteria > Bacillati > Cyanobacteriota > Cyanophyceae > Synechococcales > Synechococcaceae > Synechococcus > Synechococcus sp. CCY9201. The sequence continues at coordinate 14,118 of NZ_JAYGIC010000010.1, forward strand.
CCACCAGAACGTCCACCTCGCCATCAGCGTCGTTCCAGATCTCGGGGCCCGTGGTGTCGTGGTGAATCTGGGGATTGGCGGGATTGCTGAACTGCTGCAGCAGCACGTAGCGATCCGGATCAGACTCGGCCAGCTCCTTGGCAGCCCCGATCGCCCCGCCCATGCCCAGCCGCCCCTCGGTGAGCATCAAACGGGCGCCATAGGCCGTAAGCAGCTTGCGCCGCTCCAGGCTCATGGTTTCCGGCATGGTGAGCGTCAGGGGAATACCGCGCGAGGCCGCCACAAAGGCCAGGGCGATGCCGGTGTTACCGCTGGTGGGTTCGATCAGTTCCTTGCCCTGACCCAGCCGTCCGGCCTGCTCGGCCTGCCAGATCATGGCCGCACCGATGCGGCACTTCACCGAATAGGCGGGATTGCGCCCCTCGATCTTGGCGAGAACCCTCGCCCCGCAACCGGCCGTGACCCGGTTGAGCTGCACCATCGGGGTATTGCCGATGCTGAGGCTGTTGTCGGTATAGATCGGGCTCATCCGCCGGTACCAAATCCGCTGGCACCCTAGGCAGCCCCTTTTCGGATGCCTTCAGCAGGAGCAAAACCCTGGGAAAACAGGCCATACGGACAGGATCTTTGTGAAGAGCGATGGCCCGGTTTCCGGATGAGCCCACGCGAACGGAGCCTCATCCCTAAGGTTCGCGTCACTCCGGCGGCCTGTATCGGGCAAGCATCTGACGCTGTGCCTTCGGAACATTTCCCTTGTCTGCATCTCCATGTCGCCTCCCGCTGCGCCGGCGTTCTCGCCCTCGGCAGTGTTCAACCGGATCAGCTCCCAGCACATCAAGGGGGACCTGTTCGGTGGCGTCACCGCCGCGGTGATCGCCCTTCCCATGGCCCTGGCCTTCGGTGTCGCCTCCGGAGCTGGTGCCGCCGCAGGCCTCTGGGGGGCCGTGCTAGTTGGCCTGTTCGCCGCCCTGTTCGGCGGCACCCCCACCCTGATCTCGGAGCCCACCGGTCCGATGACAGTGGTGATGACGGCGGTGATTGCCAAGCTCACCTCCCAGAATCCGGAACACGGCCTGGCCATGGCCTTCACCGTGGTGATGCTGGCGGGTCTGTTCCAGATCCTGTTCGGCTTCCTGAAGCTGGGCCGTTACGTCACGATGATGCCGTACACCGTGATCTCGGGCTTCATGTCCGGGATCGGCTTCATCCTGATCATTCTTCAGATCGGTCCCTTTCTGGGGCAGGCGATTCCCAAAGGTGGGGTGCTCGGCACCTTGAATGCCCTGCCGGGCCTGATCACCAGCGCCCGGCCCACCGAAGTGATCCTGGCGGTGATCACCCTGGCGATCCTCTGGCTGACGCCATCGAAGGTCAAGACGATTGCGCCGCCCCAGCTGATCGCCCTGATCCTGGGCACGCTCCTGTCCCTCTCGCTGCTGAGTGGCGGCGGCGATGGTGAAGAGATCCGCCGGATCGGCGAGATCGCCTCCGGTTTTCCGAAGCTGCAGCTGCCCTACTTCTCCCTGCCCCAGCTGGAGACGATGCTCGTCAACGGCGCCGTGCTCGGGATGCTGGGCTGTATCGATGCCCTGCTCACGGCGGTGATCGCCGACAGCATCACCCGCACCGAGAGCGATTCGAACAAGGAGCTGATCGGCCAGGGCCTCGGCAACCTCGTCTCGGGCCTGTTCGGCGGCATCGCCGGTGCCGGCGCCACCATGGGCACGGTGGTGAACATCCAGGCCGGTGGCCGCAGCGCCCTTTCGGGCATCACCCGCGCCCTGGTGCTGATGCTGGTGATCCTGGCGGGCACGCGCCTGGCGGCCCAGATCCCCCAGGCGGTGCTGGCCGGCATCGCCCTGAAAGTGGGTGTCGACATCGTCGACTGGAGCTTCCTCAAGCGCGCCCATCGGATCTCGATCAAGGGCGCCCTGATCATGTATCTGGTGATCGGCCTCACCGTGCTGGTCGATCTGATCGCGGCCGTGGGCATCGGCGTGTTCATCGCCAACATCCTCACCATCGACCGGATGAGTTCGCTCCAGTCGAAGCAGGTGAAATCCGTCAGCACCGCCGACGGAGAGCTCAATCTGCCCAGTGAGGAGAAGGCCCTGCTGGATCGGGGCAACGGCAAGGTGCTGCTGTTCCAGCTGACCGGCGCCATGATCTTCGGGGTGGCCAAGGCGATCGACCGGGAGCACAACGCCATCGGCAGTTGCCAGGCCATCGTGTTTGACCTCACGGAGGTGTCCCACCTGGGGGTCACCGCAGCCCTCGCCGTTGAGAACGCGGTGGAGGAGGCCCTGGAGAAAGGTCGGCAGGTGTTTGTGGTGGGGGCCAACGGCACCACCCGCAAGCGGCTCGAGAGGCTTGGTCTCTACGCCAAGCTGCCGGTGGATCACCTCGAGATCAGTCGTCATGAGGCGCTCGAGCGAGCGGTTGCGGGGCTCGTCTGAACGCAGGGAGATTCTGCGGGGCTCGGCTCAGGCGGCGGGTACTGCTGGGGTCAGTCCATAGGGCTCACCATCGGCGGGTTCGAGGATCCCCAGCTCCTCCCGCCAATCGGCCACCGGCCTGTGCCAGCCCTCTTCCCAGTGGGCCACGGCCAGGCAACTCGCCTGCCGAGCCATCGCCATGCCGTGCGCCACAGCCGCGCTCAGTCGCGGCAGGCGCTCGGTCTGGAAGCGGAAGGTGGCCAGTTGTCCGGCTGTGGTGAGCAGCACGTAGGCGGGAAAGCCGATCTGACAGGCGGTGATCGCCAGCACCCCACTTTCCCCTTCGGAAACCGTGCCGAATCCACTCACCACATGGTGGATGTCGTGGGTGGTGGCGATGCGCTGGGTCAACCAGTGGGCCTGGGTTCCCGTGGGCCTGGGCCGGAAGAATTCAGGGTCGTAGTCGAGCTGACGAATCAGCTGGGCGTAGCTGCGGCCCAGGCTTCCCTCCGGCAGCTGGATCAGCCGATCCAGATCCGGCTGCAGGGGCGGGTATCGGGCATCCATCATCGCGGCACCACCAGGGACGCTGCGAAAGCGGCCGATGCAGGCCTCCATATGCGGTGTGTCGAGCATGTTGTCGACCAGATCCGCCACCGAACCCAGGTCGCCACCACTGCGGCCGATCGCCGCCAGCAATTTGAGGTTGTTGGCGGCCCTGAGCAGTTCACCGAATCGAGCCATCCCTGGACGCGCGCCTACCTCCAGCATCGCCCCACCTCTGGCAACGCTGACCGGTGGGCGCCTGCGACGCTGGACAGCCAGCCAACAGATACCCAAACTCCTGATGCAAGTCCCGCTGCGCGAGTGGTGGCAGCAGCCCCACCGCGACGTCCTCTCCGGCCTGGTGGTGGCCTTCGCCATGATCCCCGAGGCGATCGCCTTCTCCGGCATCGCCGGGGTCGATCCCAGTGTGGGCCTGTTCGGTGCCTTCTGCCTGGCGGTCACCCTGGCGATCGTGGGCGGCCGCATGGCGATGATCACCTCGGCCACCGGCTCCACGGCCCTGCTGATGACCGGCCTGGTGCAGCAGGGCGATGCCCTGGGGGCGGGCCTGGGGCTGCAGTTTCTGCTGGCCGCCGGCATCCTCACGGGCCTGCTGCAGATCGCCTGGGGCTATCTGCGCCTGGCCCATCAGATGCGCTTCGTGCCCCAGCCGGTGATGGCTGGTTTCGTCAATGCCCTGGCGATCCTGATCCTGCTGGCCCAGCTCCCCCAGCTCGGCCTCGACGCCTTCCACCCCGAGGTGGTGACGGTGCAGCCCGCCCAGTTGCCGGCGGTGTGGGGCCTGACCCTGCTCACCCTGGTGCTGATCTATCTGTTGCCACGGGTCACCAAGGTGATTCCCTCGGCCCTGATCGCCATCTTGATCACCACGGGGATCGCCATCCAGCTGAAGCTGGATGTGCCCACGGTGGCGTCGCTCGGCACCCTGCCCCAGGGTCTGCCGAGCTTCGGTCTGCCCCAGGTGCCCTTCAACCTCAACACCCTCGGGCTGATCCTGCCGACGGCTCTGGCCATCTCCCTGGTGGGGCTGATGGAGACCTTCCTCACCCAGGACATCCTCGACGACATCACCGACCAGACCAGCCACAAGAACGTCGAGGCCCGCGGACAGGGGATCGGCAATATCGTCAGCGCGCTGTTCGGCGGCATGCCGGGCTGTGCCCTGGTGGGCCAGTCGGTGATGAACGTGGGGTATGGCGGCCGCACCCGGCTCTCCACCCTCACCTCGGGCATGAGCCTGCTGGCGATGATCCTGCTGGCCCGCGAGTGGGTGAATCAGATCCCCATGGCCACCCTGGTAGGCGTGATGATCATGATCGCGATCAACACCGCCAATCTGCGCTCGATCACCGAAATCCGCCGAATCCCCCGCAGCGACACCGCCGTGATGGTGCTCACGGTGGTCATCACCGTGCTCACCCACAACCTGGCCATCGGTCTGCTGGCGGGTGTGGCCCTGGCGGGCATCCTGTTCAGCCGCAAGGTGGCCAAGGTGATCGAGGTGGAGAGTCGCCTCGACGGCGACGACCATCGCATCTACACCGTGCGGGGTCAGCTGTTCTTCGTGAGCAGCATCTATTTCCGCCAGGGCTTCGATGTGCATGAGCATCCGGCCCGGGTCAGCATCGATATGGGAGAGGCGCACATCTGGGATCAGAGCGGAGTCACCGCCCTCGATCAGGTGATCCGCCGCATCAAGCTCGGAGGCAGCTCCGTGGAGGTGATTCACCTCAACCCCGCCAGCACCGACCTGTTCGCCCGGATCGGCATGGCAGAGGAGGCCGGCGGACGCGGCGGAGACCTGGCTGGAGCCCACTGATGACCTGGACAGCCGGATTGCCATCCCAGACTGACGGCCTTAGCGGCCCGATGGCCAGGCGCTGAACGGACGCTCCCGCCGGCGTGTGCCCCGCTCCGGCAACCACAACTCCAGAACCGCACCCCCCTCGGGGTGGTTGCGGGCCTGGACCCGTCCACCCTGGGTCACGGCGATCTGCTGCACGATCGACAGGCCCAGGCCACTGCCGGTCCGTTTGCTGCGCACCCGGGAGGGATCGCCGCGATAGAAGCGCTCGAACAGATGGGTCAGATCCTGCTCGCTGAGGCCGGGGCCGTGATCACGAACGCTCAGCAGTGTCCAGTCGCCACTGCTGACCAGATCCACCTGAACCGCCGTGCCATCAGGCGCATAGCGGATGGCGTTATCGAGCAGGTTGAGCAGGGCCCGATGCAGCCGCGACCCATCGCCCCACACCACCGTCGGGGCCGGATCCTCCCCTTCCGGCTCCGGCGGCTGTCGGGGCACCCGGTGCAGGGCCAACTCGATCCGGCGCTGTTCCGCCAGGGGACGCAGACCTGCCCACACCTTTTCCACCAGGGCACCCAGATCGACCGGATCGCTGCGACCCGGATCTCCAGGCAGGGCATTCTCCAGCCGCGACAGCTCCAGCAGATCCCCCACCAGCTGCTGCAACCGCAGCAACTCCCGCTGCAGCCGCTCCACCAGCACCGCATGGCGGCTGTTCACCTGGGAAGCGAGGCTGTCGCCCACCAACAGCAGGGCCGTGAGGGGGGTCCTGAGCTCGTGGGCCACATCGCTGACCCAGCGCTCCTGCTGCTCCAGCTGGGCTTCCAGGGAGCGGCGGGTCTGCAGCAGCACCGCCACCCAGCCATCGTCACCGGGGAGGACATGCACCTCCAGATCCTCTTCCCCGTGCTGCCATTCCAGCCGTTGAAGCCGCTGCTGGCTGCGGGCGCTGTCGATGGCGCTGCGCAGCTGCGGTGCACGGCAGAGTGCCTGAAGCGGCTCACCCCGGTGGAGACCAGCCGCTGGTAACTGCAGCAATCGCACAGCACGGGGATTGATGGTGCGGATCACACCCTCCCCATCCAGCAGCATCCAGCCCAGGGGTGCCGCCTCAATCCAGCGCAGCAGCTGGCGACGGCCGGGGCGTTGCGACGGTATGGCGTGCCCCCGCCCTCGCCGCCGAGACCAACCCGCCAACCACCAGCCAGCCAGCAGACCCGCTGCCACTCCAAGCCCAAATCCGACCACAACGTTCATCTCACGGCCGCAAGCGGCAACCGGCACGCCTCAGCCGAAGCGATAACCGAAGCCCCGCACCGTCTGCACATGCTGCGGTGCCGACGGATCATCCTCGATCTTCTCGCGCAGCCAGCGGATGTGGACATCAACGGTCTTGGGATCACCGAAATAATCGAATCCCCAGAGACGTTCCAGCAGTTTGTCGCGGCTCCAGACCCGGCGTGGATGCTGCATGAACAGCTCCAGCAGCCGGAATTCGCGGCGGGAGAGGTTGACCTCCAGACCGTCGCGCAGAACCCGGCATTCCTCCGGATAGAGGCAGAGGTTGGCGTGCTGCAGCATCTGGCGCTCATCCCGCTGCTGCAGGGTGCTGCGGCGCATCAGGGCGCGGCAGCGGGCGACCAGCTCACGCATGCCAAACGGCTTGACAAGGTAGTCATCAGCTCCCACCTCGAGGCCCAGCACCCGATCCGTTTCCGAATCGCGCGCGCTCACCACCAGAATCGGGGTCTGGTTGTGCACCTGGCGCAGCTTTCGACAGAGATCAAGGCCCCCCAGACCGGGCAGCATCAGGTCCAGCACCACCAATGCAAATCCTTCGCTCCCCTGCTCCGTCGCATCGGAGTGGAGGAGATCAAGGGCCTTGCGGCCATTGCTGCAGCCAGTCACGGCATAGCCCTCGAGGGCCAGGGCCTCACAGACGGTCTCACGGATGGTGTCGTCATCCTCGACGACCAGAACAGAGGCAGGCATACCCCCATTGTTGGTGATGGGAGCCTGGTTCAGCAGAGTGGACTGCTCGGCCTCACCCAACGGTGCCACGACCAGGGTCGCCGTCATGGGCGGATCTTGCGGGACGGGGTGAAGCCGATCACCAGGCGACGCTCGTCGTCGATCTGCAACCAGCCTTCGTCGCGCAGCACACCGAGGATGCGCGTCACGGTGACGCGGGTGGTGCTGAGGGCACTGGCGAGATCCTGGTGGGTGAGGCGCAGGTTGAGGCGCAGCCCCTGGGGGCAAGGCTGGCCATACTGCTCAGCCAGCAGCTCGAGGAAGCCGCGCAGCCGCTCCTCGATGCGTCGCAGACCCAGCAGGGCCAGCATCGCCTCACTCTGGCGTTGACGGGCCGCCACGGCACGCAACATGGCCGTGGCCAACTGAGGATCGTTCTGGATGTCCTGTGAGGTGAAGCAGAGCAGGTCCGTATCGGTCACCGTGATCGCCTGGAAGGCCTGCACATCGGTGAGTGGCTCGCCGAAGGGTTCATTCGGACCGGCCAGACCAAGCAACAACTCATCGCCGTGAATCGATACCGCACCGAGTTTCACCATGCCCCGCACCACCAGCCAGATGGTGTGACGCAGTAACGGCACACTGCTGCCGGCAGCGAGATGAACCAGGCTGCGTTTCTGATAGCACTCCTCCAGCACAGCCCGGAAGCCATCGCTGCGGCCTGCTTCCGGGGAAGGGGTGAACACCATGAGGAGTGCCGGGTGGCGGTTTGCACGCGATTGTATGGAGCGCGACACGCCCCAAGCACCAAGATGAGGTAGTGCCTTGATTAAGTCGAGGCTAAGAGCGCCTGGACAGGTCGTTCAGGCCAGGGGTTGGGCAAAGCATTACGCCGAACATTGACCTCGAACCCAGTTAGAAAGCCGCCAGAGATCGAGGGAACAAGAACCCTCAACCCTGGCGGGAGCCAAACCACGGATTCTTCCCAGACGATGCCCAGCGTTGCTGAGAACCGTTTCGTGAGAATCCATTGGTGAGAAGTCAGTGGGGAATCATCAGCTGCCGATCTTGGCCACTTCGGCGCGGGCCTTGTTCAGCACCTCACCGGTGAGGGGGACATAGCCGAGCTCAGCTGCCTGCTTCTGCGGGGCCTCACCCAGGGACCAGTCGAGGAAGTTGCGCACGGCCTCGGCCTTCTTGTCGCCATAGCCAGTTTCGTAGGCCAGGATCCAGGTGAAGGCCACGATCGGGAAGCTCTCAGCTCCAGCGGGGTTGCAGTCTTCACCACCCAGTTTGTCGTTGAGTACGACATTGTTGAGCGCTGCGGCGCCACTGGCCACACTGGCAAGCACGAATTGACCATCCTTGTTCTGCAGCGCCACTGGGCGCAGCGGATCCCGCACATAGGCAAGGTTCACATAGCCGATCGAACCAGGAGTGTTGGACAGCAGGCCAGCCACGCCCTCGTTACCCTTGGCCCCCACGCCAACGGGCCAGTTGACGCTCTTGCCCTTGCCCACACTCTTGCTCCACTCAGGCGAAAAACAAGCCAGGGAGTTGGTGAAGGCGTAGGTGGTGCCGGAGCCATCGGATCGGTGGGCCACCGTGATCGGCTTCGACGGACAACCGAGATCCTTCCAGTCCTTGATCTTGCCGAGGAAGATATCGGCGAGTTGAGCCTGGGTGAGTTTCAGATCGGGACAATCGGCATTGTTGTAGGCCGGCGTGACTGTGCCGCCCAACATCGGAATCTGCAGAGCACCCCGCTGGCCCGCCGCACCTGCCTTGAAGTCTTCCTCGCTGAGTTGCTCATCACTGGCACCAAAGTCCACCGTGCCGGCGGCAAACTGACGCACACCCGCACCTGAACCCACCGACTGATAATTCACCTGATTCCCGGTTTCAGCCGCATAGTCGCTGCTCCAGCGTTGATAAGCCGCCGCAGGAAAGGTTGCCCCTGCTCCACTGATGGTGGTACCGCCTCCGCCTCCGCCTCCACCTCCGCAGCCGGTCAGACCGATCGCCGTGAGAGTCGCCACCGCCGCGATGGCACGCGGACGGAGGAGGGAGCTGGGAAAAGCCATGGACAGAAAGAGGGGTTACAGGACGTTGATCGTAGACAGCGTGCTCGAGAGCGAGCTCCAATGGCGACGAGTTGGTGTTCCCGCTAGCGGGCAAGCTTTGGAGAACGCTGCATCGGCGGATCCAAGGAAGAGCGGGCTGAACCAGCAGCGATGGATGGCGCCGGTCCAGCCCGCGGAAATCACTTGCCGATGCGAGCCACAGCCTTGCGGGACGCGGCCAGGATATTGCCCTTGAGCGGAACATAGCCGAGGTTATCGGCCTGGTCCTGGGCAGCGGGGCTGAGCAGATAGTTCATCGCCCTCTGGATCGTGGCGGCCTTGGCACCGTTACCTTTCTGATAGGCAAGGATCCAGGTGAGGGTCGAAATCGGATAGCTGGCTGCACCGGCGGGATTGGGATCCTCCCCGGCCAGGTTGCTATCCAGACGGATGTTGTTCAGTGCCGCGGCGCCGCTGGCCAGATTCGGCAGCACAAACTTGCCTGCCTTGTTCTGCAGAGCTGCTGCCTTGATCTTGCCCCTGACAAAGGCCTGGTTCAGATAGCCGATTGAGCCACTGGTGTTGCTGATCACACCAGCCACTCCCTCATTGCCCTTGCCGCCGATACCAACGGGCCATTTGACGGTCTTTCCCTCACCAACCTTGCTTTTCCAGGTGGGAGAAAAGGCCGAAAGCGAGTTGGTGAAGGCGAAAGTCGTGCCGGAACCGTCAGAACGGTGCACCACCTTGATCGGGCCCTTGCCGCACTTGAGCTGATCCCAGTTCTTGATGGTGCCCAGGAAGATATCGACTGCCTGCTTCTGCGTGAGCTTCAGGTTCGCGCAATCAGGCTTATTGTAGGCAATCGCGATCGTGCCTCCCACGGTGGGGAACTGAACCACGCCGCGCGACACCTTGGCAGCTTCAGCAGCTTTAATCGGTTCATCGGTGGCGCCAAAATCCACGGTGCCGGCAACGAACTGACGCACACCGGCGCCAGAACCAACAGCCTGGTAGTTCACGCGCGTCCCGGTCTTGGCAAGCCCATCAAAGGCACGCAGGTAGAAGGGAGCCGGGAATGTGGCGCCGGCCCCATTGAGAGTGGACTGGGCGGATGCTGCGGCTCCGGCGCCAAGTGCTGCCAGGGTTCCGAAGATCAGGGCCTTCTTGACGAAGGTCATTGAATAGCCATGGGGTGGGGCCCATCCTGGATAGCAACTGGCCGGTACGCCAGTCGTTATTGCAGGGTTAAGGCGAGGCATCCCCGTCGTCTGCGCGACACCCAACCGGGGATTCAACGACGCGGCGTCGTCCAATCTTCGAACCAGCCACGGCGCCAAAGCCAGGAGGCCTGGAGAACAGCAACAGCGCCCATCAGCAGGATCACTGTCAGATAACCATAGCGCCAGTGAAGCTCGGGCATCACGTCAAAGTTCATGCCATAGATTCCTGCAATAAAGGTAAGCGGGGCAAAGACACTGGTGAGGATTGTGAGTGTCTTCATGACCTGGTTCATGCGATTGCCGATGCTGGCGGCATAGGCCTGTGTGATCGCATCACACTGGGCCCGCAGCGATTCACACTGATCAAACAGCAACTCCACCAGGTCAGCCATCTCCTGAAATCCGCCCAGGGCCTCGGGGCCCAGCAGCTGCTGGCGCTGGCGCAGAAGGGCTCGGATCTGATGGCGCAACGGCCAGATCTGACTGCGGATCGTGCGAACGCCACTACGAAACTGTGTGGTTCTTCCCAATACAGTTGGCTTGGGTTGGCGTAGGGCGGCAGCTTCCAGGTCATCCAGTCTGTTAGCAATACTCTCCAGCATCGGGAACAGATCATCAAGCAGATCATCGATCAGAAAATGCAGCAGATCGTCCAGATCGCGATGCTCCACTGCTCCGGCCCGAGAGATCAACCAGTCGGTAAGGTCCGCAAACGGTTCTCCGCTGCTGGCCTCCTCCAGCGTGACCAACAGATCGGGCAACAGAAGCAATCCCACCTGCTCACTCACCAGATGGGCAGGATCCTTGGCGAAACCCAGCCGGTGCAGCACCACCAGCACCGCCTCGCCAAAGGAATCGACCCTGGGCCGCTGAGGCACGTCCAGCAGGGGAGGCAGCAGCTCCGCTGGCACGTCGAGGCGCGCCAGCAAGGCCTCGATCCGACGGCGATCCCGCAGCCCACTGATCCGCAACCACACTGGCAACTGCCGCTGTCGTGCCACATCCAGCAGGCTGTCGTCGCCGGTCTGCACCTGACGGAGCACAGGCCCCTCAGGCAGAAACACGACAGCGGAAAACGTGGTGGGCCGTTGCCCGCCGTGCACATACAGGTGACTGGGCAGATTGGCCGGTCTCTCCTCCAGACGCTGGGAGGTCAGAGCTCCAGGCGTGAGACGCAGCACCGTTCCTCCGGGATGAGCCAGCCATGGAACACCCTGCCCCCACTGAGAAGGGCCGCCTGAAGAAGCAGGCAGATGCCCACCGGTTTTAGCCAGGAACGCTGCAGGAAGGCCATGGCGTTGACAGTGGAATCACGCCCCCCCATTCCAGACTTGCTGCAGCCGTGGAACAGTGCCGTGCATCACAGCCGGCTGAAGCGTCGCAGCACCCCGGCAAACCGCCAGCTGAGGGGGAGCCGGAAAGCTTGAACCAGTCTTAACCAACATCGCCGAACCAGCCTGACTACATTGAGAGGATCAGAACGTTAAGGATGATCTTGGGCGACGAACGCTCAGAACTCGCCCAATCGAGCTCGGGTTGGGCTCCGGATGGAATCCAATCACCGATGGAAGCCCATGGAGGCTACCGGGGAGCTGGGTGGTCTCCCGAGAGGCTGGTGTTCCATCAAAATCTTGAATCCTTTGCTGAGCGGGTCGGCCTGATCGTGGGATTACAGGCCAATGGCAAGATCTCCCAGGAACAGGCTTATGCCGAAATCCGGGCGATCTGGAAAGATTTGCGCTATAGCAAAGATGCGTTACTCGACACGAAGACTCCATGATCGTGGCGGCTCCGGTCGCCCCTCCTGCCGATCTGCCCTGTCCGCTCTCCGCTGGCTGGCAATTGCTCTTCACCCAGACCATGCCCCGCAGGGGAACGGAGGGAGAGCCGATCGGAGGCTTTTCAGGGGCTGTGTACGAGCCTGAAGACGATGTGCTCTGGCTGATCAGCGATACACCCCGCGGCCAGCTGCTCGGCTGGCGTGGTCTTCGTCAGATCCTGAGGGGCCCCAATGGGATGGGCCTCCATCCGATGGGATCGAACCGGAAGGAGGAACCGCAACTCCTGCAGCTGTTTGCCACCATTCCCTTGCAGAGCGGAGAAGCCGGCAACGGCAGCGGCAGCGGCAACAGCTTTCGACCTGAGATGGATGGCGAAGGGCTGGTGCTGCAGGGCTCTGACGCCTGGGTGGCCAGCGAAGGGCGCCTGACACCGGCACAGCCGGCCAGGTTGCTGCGCTTCGATCGCCACTCCGGGGCACTCAGGCAGGCCATCCCTCTGCCTGAGGCATGGCACCTTCGGACCCGATCTGGCCTTGCGCCGAACGGCGGACCGGAATCCCTCACCCTGCTGCCTTCTGGCTCGACAACACCGAACCCAACGCTGCGGCTGCTGATGGCGACAGAACAGCCGCTGTTGCAGGATTCAGCCCGGGAGCGTCGCACCCTGCTCTGGTCCGTGCCGGCCAGCTCAGCTGACATCACCAGCCGGGTGCTGCCTCCCTTGCTGGCTCCAGACGTGAGTGAAGCCTGGGGGCTCACGGATCTTCTGGCCTTGTCGGGTCCATCCGCCACGCTCCCCACCCTGGCCCTGTGGCGATCCTTCACACCTCCAGGCTCCTGGCGAGCCGAACTGAGCCTCGTCGAACTCCAACAGGACCAATGGCACAGGAAGGCCCGCTGGGATCTGATCAGCAGCGGGCTTCCACCCGACAACTGGGAAGGATTGACCCAGGGGCCCACTCTGGCGGATGGTCGCTCCAGCTTCGTGCTGGTGAGCGACGACAACTTCAACCCCTTCCAGCAGAACCTCCTGGCGGTGATCGCGCCCCGGCATCAGCCAGGCTGCAGTCACCAGGGAGACCTGGCGCCCTCAGGGCAGCAGAACCGTGCAGTGACGCTCCGCACACCTAAGGTCAGTGGAGGAGGCCAGGCAAAGCAATAACCCAGCCTGAACGTCTGACTCACCTCGCGCTGGCAGGTTGAACCATGAGCGGATTCTCAGTCCTGATCACCCTTGCAGACAGCAAAGCCATGGCCACGTCCCCCCGTTGTGGCGATTATGTGGCCGATCTGATTCAGAAGCAGACCCGGCGGATTGGCAGACTGCATCCCGAAGTTCTGGCGGATCAGGACCCCGAAGCTCTGCACCAGCTGCGGGTGACACTGCGTCGCTTACGCACGGTGCTGAATCAATTCGGAGCAGCTTTGAAACTTCCCGATGGCGTAAGCGAGCAACGCCTGGCCCGCGTCACACGCCAGACGGGACTGACCAGGGATCTGGACGTGCTCAGGCAGCGACTGGAGCTCGATCTGTTTCCCGCCCTGCCCATCTCTGCCGATGGTGAGGACTCCGATCCAACGATCAAGGCGAAGGCCTTGAAGCGGCTGCTTAAAGGGCTCGCACGCAACCGCCGCCAGGCCTTTGAAGGATTGGGAAAAGCTCTGCAGGATGCCAACTATCTGAAGATGTTGGCACGGCTGAGCAAATGGCTGAGAAAGCCGGATTTCACCATTCTTGGGCAGCAGCCGATCGGCGATTGGCTGGTCGAGTGGCAAGGATCTCTCAGCCATGGGTTGTTTCTCCATGCGGGTTGGCAGGAAGCCAATCCACGCGACAAGTCGTTACACGAACTCCGAAAGCGGATCAAGGAGGCGCGCTACGCGCTCGAAAACCTTGAGCCTTTCCTGCCCAGCGGCGGTCACCATTGGATTCAGGAGTTGAAGCTCGCACAGGAGTCCCTTGGTGAGCTCCATGATCTTCAGGTTCTGGCCGATGTGATCGGCGAACAGGAGCTGCGGCCACGGGTGGCTGACCTGCCTGAGCTGGGGGTAGCCATCCAGCATCAGCTGGACCGCTGCTGGGAAGACTGGCAATCGCTCGCCAGTCGCCTCAAGGCGAGGGAACGGCGCTGGGAATTTCAGGGCCTGTTTCTCAGCTCATGCCCAGGAGTGACCGATGAAACCTGACAAAAGGTCCGGCCAGCGTCGTCGCGCCCGGGGCCATGGCTCAGACCACCCGGCTTCACAGGCAGAGCATCCCAAAAGCTGCCAGATTCACCAGAGCACAATCCGTCACTGGTGCAGCTTCGTATCGGATCCCGATCATCCCGGCCAGCAGATTCCTCTCTATGCCCTGGAGCAACGCCAGCGGGCTGCCAGTTACACCCAGCAGCACCACTAGGGGAGTTCAGGTTAGGGGAGTTCAGGAGACGCCCGGCATGAACTGACGTTCATGTCCATAGCCCTTCAACATACGGTTCCAGTAGAGCCAGGGGAGCACCTTGGTCTTGACGATCCACATGGTCCATCGCTCCTGGGTGGGATCGCAGGGGAAGGATGGTTTGGGATTGCCATCATAATCAAACTCAGCCATGATCGTTTTGCCATAGCCAGTGATCAGCGGACAGCAGGCATAGCCGTCGTAACGGGCCTCCAGGGGACGTTGATCGAGGAAGGCCAGCAGGTTGGCCACCAGCACCGGCGCCTGGCCCCTCACCGCCGCAGCCGTCTTGGAGTTCGGTAGAGACGAGACATCCCCCAGGGAAAAGACGTTCGGGAAACGAACATGCTGGGTCGTGAACTTATCCACCTCGACCCAACCACCCGGGCCAGCCACGGCCAGGGGACTCTCGGCCACCACATCGGGCGCTGCCATCGGTGGGGTGACGTGCAGCATCTCGTAGGAGATCACTTCTTCACGGATGGTGTCCCCGTCTTTCACGTGAAACACGGCCTCCTTGCTCGAGGCACGCACCTCCTTGAGGGTGTGCAGAAAGTTGGTAGTGATGCCACGGCGTGCCACCACCTTCTTGAGGGGCTCAGCATAAATCGGGATGCCGAAGATTCCCGGAGTTGCCGTGGCATAGATCACCTTGGTACGGGAAGCGACCTCCGGCGAGCGTTTGAACACGTCGTCGGCCATGTACATGATTTTCTGCGGTGCACCGGCGCACTTGATCGGCGTCTCCGGATAGGTGAACACGGCATTGCCACCCTGGAAGTTCTGAATCGTCTGCCAGGTGTAGGCAGCGTGCTCCCGCGAATAGTTACTGGTGACACCGTCGCTGCCCAGCGCCTCGCTCAGGCCCTTGATCCGCTCCCAGCAGAGCTTGATGCCGGTCGCGACCACCAGCACGTCGTAGGTGATCGTGGCGCCTCCGGCGGTGCGCACCGCATTGGCATCAGGATCAAAGCTCGCGACGGCATCATGAATCCAGACCACTCCCTCCGGGATCAGGTCCACTTCCAGCCGGTGGGTCTGCTCCAGGGTGAAGACACCGCCGCCCACCAGGGTCCAGCCAGGTTGGTAGTAGTGATCCCGCGACGGCTCGAGGATGGCGACCTCCAGCTCCGGCCGGGCCCGCCGCAGCTGGCTGGCCGCGGTGAGGCCGGCGGTACCGCCGCCAAGGATCAGGATCTGGTGATGGGCCATGGTCCGGCCGACAACGAAGCTGGCCTTGATCTACCTGGATCCTGCGCCTTCGTCCAGGAAACCGTCACGGGAGTGGTGCAAAGCCGGTGAGGCCGGCCACAGAAGACAAGCAAACGTGACGACCGATACCGAACCGCGGCGGTTGTGATCAGACTTGAGAAAACCCTGACCCCGTGGGGCTGGAGGTCGTCATGTTTCTGAAATTGCGCCAGGAGGACGAGGCCCTTGTTGAAGTGCTGGACCTGAAACAACTGTTCGATCCCTTCGCGGCGCGGGTGCTGGGGCGCTTCCACGCCGGAGAGGAGATGCAGGAACCCGAGCCTTTCGGCAAGGCAGATCTGCAGTTTCCCTCCGGGGAAGGCCTGCCGCGCTGCTGGGTCGATCCCGACTATCGGAAGCTCTGAGTTGATGGAGCCACGCTGCATCAACAGCAGACAACCAGACCGGAAAACAGAGCAGGCCGGACAACAGCCATGCCGTGGAACCCTGACTGGGGCCCAATCGGGTAGCAAGTAACACCAGAATCCCAGGAAGTTGTTGCAAGTCTTCATCCACTTGCGACAACTCCATGGGCCTGGCCCGACACATTGAGCTCCTGCAGATTCAGCGATCCTTCTCCGGTCACACCCTGTTCTGCGAGCCACAAGCCAGCGATGAAACCCTGATAGCCGAGGTGGGCACCGATCGGATCGATGAACTCTTCTGCCACCGAAACCAGACGGATCAGCTGATGGTGCTGCGCGGCTCGATTGATCTGGTGGTGTTGCAACAGAAGCGTCTGCACCACATCACCCTGCGTGAGGACGAGCCCGCATGGGTACGCATTCCCCCTGGGGTGCCCCATGGCGCGATCAACCGCGGCCGCACTCCAGCCCTGGTGGTGAACGCGGTGCTGCGCCATGGGCCAAACGACCCCCGCGACTACCGCCCCCGGCGGGTACCGGAGGCCCTGCTCGATCAGTGGCGCTCCCTGGCGGCCTGAATGCTCGTCACCGCAGTGCCGAGCGGGGCGACTCTGCCTAGAGTCCCGCCCAGCCGCCTCTGCCGATTGGGTTCCGCCCCTGCCCCCTGCTCTCGATCAGCAGCACCACTGCCATCACTTCCGTCTGCCCGTGGAGCCGCTGCCATCAGGACGGCCTCGAGGGTGGTACGTGGCTCCCTGGCAGTGCTGCTCCCCCTGAGCCTCGTCAGTGGTGGGGCCCTGGCAGAAGCCGTCATCCCGACGCAACCGGCAGTGAGCGCGCCACCCGGTAGCGCTCAGCTCTCCAGCGCCACGGTGATTCATGTGACCACAGGTCAGGATCTGCTGGTCAACGTGAAGGGACAGGAGCGACGGGTGCGGCTGGCCTGCATTCAGGCCCCACGCCCCCAGCAGCAACCCTTTGCACGTCAGGCACGCCAGCTGCTGCTCGACAGCCTGCCTGCCGGGACTGCCGTGACCCTGGAACTGCGCGCCCGAGATGTGTTTGCCCGGGAGGTGGCGGTGGTGCGACACCAGGGCCAGGACGTGGCAGCCCGCCAGCTGCAGCGTGGCGCTGTCTTCGTCTTCGACGGTTATCTCGGCCTCTGTGACGATCTCCCCTATGCCTCCCTGGAGGCCGAGGCACGCCGCCGCAAGCTTGGCGTCTGGTCGACGCCCGGAGGGATTGAACGCCCCTGGGACCTGATCCAACGGTTGGGCGACACCACCGCTGAACCTTGATCCAGCGCGAACACGCCCCATTGCTGCTGCACCCGCATGACTCCTGAACCTCGCGAACGTCCCGCCTGGATGAACTGGATGTTTCTCGTCATTTTCCTCTGGTCGTCCTGGCAACTGGCCGGCTACTGGATCGAGCGGCTGCATGGCTAGGTTCACATCCCGATTCAGGGATAACAATTGGGCACGAAGAATCGCTCATTGATCGGCGGCCGGTCAATCCATGGGGCCGACCGGCGGGGTGGCAAAGCAATCTTGGGTGGGGTCATGTCGGTATACGGCACTTTGCTCAGCAGGTGGTGAATGGTATTGAGGCGAGCCCGGCGTTTGTCATCCGCCTCCACCGTGAACCAGGGTGCCTCCGGGATGTTGGTGTGGGCGAACATGTCATCCTTGGCCTGCGAAAACTCGATCCATCGATCGCGAGCCTCCAGATCCATCGGTGAGAGTTTCCAGCGCCGGGTGGGGTCATCGATGCGCGCCTGAAACCGGGCCTCCTGTTCCTCGTCGCTCACGGAAAACCAGTACTTGAGCAACACGATGCCGGAACGTACGAGCATCCGTTCGAACTCCGGACACGACTGAGCGAACTCCTCCACTTCAGCCTCACTGCAGAACCCCATCACCCGCTCCACTCCGGCGCGGTTGTACCAGCTGCGATCGAAGATCACGATCTCACCGGCGGAGGGGAAATGCTCCACATAGCGCTGGAAATACCACTGGCTCTTCTGCTGATCCGAGGGGGTTCCCAGTGCAACCACACGGCAGCCGCGTGGATTGAGCGGTTCGGTGATGCGCTTGATCGTGCCACCTTTACCTGCCGCATCCCGGCCTTCGAACAACACGATCAGGCGAAAACCGCTGCTCTTGATCCAGTACTGCATCTTCACCAGCTCCTGCTGCAGGCGGGTGAGCTCCCGCTCATAGGCTTTACGATCGAACTTCGCCGTGGACTCGCCAACGCCCCTGAGCTCAGCCATGGGCAGCGAATCCACCGCCACGTCGGTGAGGTCATCAAGCTGGGCGGAGGGGTAATACCGATCGCTCAATGCTCCGAAGTGAAGACGCACGGCCGGAATCGCGTCGTCGGTTTTGCGACCGCGGGTGGTCTTGGAGGTTGGTCTCGATAGGCGCGGCTTCTGATCTGTGGCCGCCACTTGTCTGGCACCGTTCTCCAGGGCTCTGGCACTCCCCTTGCCCTTGCCACTCCCCTCGCCCTTGCCACTGCTCCTGGCTTTGCCCTCCACGTCAGACCTGGCCGGACTGGATTTGCCGCGTTTGACCATCGCTTCATCACCGGGAGGACACTCCTGATGGATAGCGCTGATCAACTCGGCCGGCGAGGCTGAGGCAGGAAGGCCCGCACGAAGCGAAGAACCGCCGCCACAAGCAGCAGCAGGCCCGCCACCGCCACCGCAAGCACCAGCGCGAGGGCGGCAAGCTGAAGCATTCCCAGCAGGAAACTCCCGAGGCCGTCGATCAGGTTGGCGATCGCCGTGCTGACCAGAAGGATCGTGTCAAAGCGACTGGGCAGCTGCAGCAGGCCCACCAGCAGACCGGCACCGAGCGCGCCCAGGGCCAGAGCGGCGAACACCTGGCGCCAGCGGGGCGGGCGACGACGCCTTCCCCTGAACACATTCCGCTGCTTGGGCCCACTGGTGCGGGGCAGATGGATGGCGGGTTGATCGCGGCTCATCCTTCAAGCCGATGACCGGCCCCTCGCATCCAGCGCTCGAATTCCATCAGCACCAGCTCGTTGGGGCAATCCACCAGGGACAGATCTCCCACCGTGCAGTCGCCCTGGCCGCCGTGGTGCAGGGAGAGATGGAACGTCCTGCCGCTCAGCCCGCAGACCTCAGGGTCGCTGCGCACCACCACATCGAGGCTGGCGCCGAGGCGGGTGACGCGGCGCCGCAGTTCCGACCAGGTGAGAGACATGGGATGGCTGCCGCCTACAACCACTCCAGTGTGACCAGCCACCGTTCAGGGGGGAGACGCAACCGTGGCCTCGTTGGCGGCGGCCGGCGCGGCCCGCTCATCGGGGGCGACAGGCTTCAAGGGAGCCGGTGGCGGCACCAGCCAGCCGAGGCCGGCGCTGACCGCCAGCACCACGACCCCTCCCAACGGCGCCGCCAGACGTCGACGCAAAGGGACCCGCTCCAGGAGCTCGCGGGTGCGCAACGGCTGGGGCTCCGGCACCTCCCAGCGCAGGGTGACGCGCCCATCGAGGCGCACCTGATCCAGCACCCGCACCAGATCCGCAAGCTCGGCGGCGTCGAGCACCACCTCCAGGGGGGGCGTATCGGGCTGACTGCTGCGCAGCTGCAGCCGGTGTCCACCACCGGACTTGCCCCGGATCTCCACCGGCAGGTCGGCGCCACCCACGGGCCGGTCCACGCCGCTGATCAGTTGCCGCGCGTAGGGAAGCACCACCTGCATGAGCGCCATCAGGTGCTCCTTGCGTCCCTCCAGTTCGGGCCGGCCGGTCCACTGCAGCGACCAGCCGGTGAGGATGCCGATCACCGCACCGCTGTGCCCCACCGACACATCGGGCAGGCCCTCCAGTTGCAAGCGGCAGCTGGTCTGGTCGTAGCGAAAGGTCTGCTTCAAGGGAACGGGGAACGGGCAGGGGGCGGAGGAAGGGAAGGCGGCCGGCGAAGCAACGTGAGGGTCAAAGCAGGCCGCTGATCAGGGGGCTCCTGATCTGGAAGCCACCGATCAGGGTGCCGCATCCCGCAGGCTGGCCCGCATCCGCTCGAAGCCGCCGGGACCGGCCCCCAAAGCCAGGGCCTGAATGAGGCGACGGCGCTGGTCGGCGCCGCCCTGCGGATCGAGCAGTTGCTGCACGCCACCACGGCGAGGGTTCATGCGCTCATTCAGCAGCTCGGCCAGCCGGGCTTCGAACAGGGCCCAGCGCTGGCGGGTCAGCGCCTCCGGTTCCGCCTGGGAGAGCAGGGCACGCAGCATCGGATAAAGCCGATCCGCCAGGGCGCAGAGGATGCGGATCAGGGCATCGGTCTCAGCCTCGACGAGCGAGCCGCGGCGGGTGGTGCGGCGCAGGGGGTTGTGGCAGCGGCGCTTCCACAGCTCCACCCGGTTGGGGAAGAGGCCGGAGAAGCCCAGCTGCTCGCTCATCCACACCATGGCTTCGCCGCCGTTGAGATCAAGGGCCTCAACGGCGAGCAGCATCAGGTCGAGCCGCTCGACGCCGCGCCTGGGCAGCGGCTCGCCCCCCACAGGCTGAGTCTCGGGGTGCTGCACGGGGAGGGTCTGGACCATGGCTGCGATGATGCCAGCGGCAGAGCCCTTCCGTCACGCCCGCTGGGGTTTCCGCCGCGCCGCTTCCGTCCGATTCACCCCTCCGTCAGCCCCGCCATGGTCGCCAGCCCATCCCCGCTCGATCTGCGGCAACTGGTGCGCGACATCCCTGACTTTCCCAAGCCGGGCATTCTGTTTCGCGATCTCACGCCCCTGATGCGGGATCCGGATGGCTGGCAGGAGGTGATCCGCCAGCTGGCGGTGCTGTGTGAGCGCCTCCAGCCGGATCTGATCGTGGGCATCGAATCACGGGGCTTCATCGTGGGCACGGCCCTGGCCACGGCCACCCGGCTGGGCTTCGTGCCGGTGCGCAAACCCGGCAAACTGCCTGGCGCCGTGACCGGTGTGGATTATGAGCTCGAGTACGGCAGCGACCGGCTCGAGATCCACAGCGATGCCCTGGCCGCCGGCGAACGGGTGCTGATCGTCGACGATCTGCTGGCGACCGGTGGAACGGCCTCGGCCTGTGCCGAGCTGGTGCAGGCGGCCGGCGGTGAGCTGTGCGGCTTCGGCTTCGTGGCCGAACTGGCGGCTCTCGAGGGCCGCCGCCGCCTGCCGGAGCAGCACCCGGTTGAATCGCTGATCATCTACGCCTGAACCAGCTCAGGTGTGGCTGTTCTGCCAGCGCAGCACCTGATCGAACTGATCGAGGCTGATCAGCCCGAAGCGCCACAGCACCACCGGTAAGGGCGCCTGCTCGAGCCGGGCCTGGCGCAATCCCAGCGCCAGGGCGCTCTCGCTCAGGCCCAGCTGCAGCCGCAGATACTGCACCAGGGCCGAGGGCGGGGTGGGTTGGGGCGTGGTGCTGATCACCATGGCGTCATGGTGTCAGGTGCGGCTGGGAAGGCAAGTCCCGTTGGTCATCTGCGACAGCACCAGCCGCCGCAGCGGCGCGAACCTCTGCAGCAGCAGCACGGCCAGGCGGCGCGGCGGCAGCAGCA
>NZ_JAYGIC010000011.1:0-19151 GCF_034931105.1 Synechococcus sp. CCY9201
CCCTGGCCCGGCTGGAGCGACACGACCATCCGCTCGGTGCGCGGGCCCTGGAGCAGCTGGCGGCGGCGGCTGAGCTGGCGGCGCCAGCCAGGCCGAACGCCCAGAAACCACCGCCACCGGCCATGCCCGCAACGGCGTTCTGGGAGCGCGAACAGGGGCTACCGGATCGCTGCCTGGGGCCGCACTGTTCGGCCTGTGCTGAACGCCTGCTGCAGGACTGGCGCCAGGAACCACTCGGACCCACCAGCCAGCGCTGGTATCCACCGAGCCAGCGGCAGGCCGATCCACCCTTTGGCGTGCATCGCCTCAGCGGCGGACGCTGCTGGATTCGCAGCCCCGCCAACCCCTGGCAGCTCACCCATGGGCTGGGGGTCGCCAACGGCAGCGGTGAACGGATGGCTGCGTTGTGCCGGCGCTACCCCCAACCCTGGCCAACCTGCCCGGAACCGCCGCAGAGCCTGGAGCCATGGCCGGTGGACCCACCGTTGCAGCTGCGGGGCAGGGTGCTGGCGGTGGCGGATCTCTCCGCCGAGAATCACTACCACTGGCTGGTGGATGCGGTGCCCCGGCTGGGGCGGGCCCTGGAGCAACTGGCAGACCAGGGATCCCTGCACGACCTGACGGTGTGGCACAACGGCGGCAGCGGACCGGTGGTGCGGGAATGCATGGTGGACCTGCTGGGCCTGCGGCCGGAGCAGCTGATCGATGCCCACCACCACCACCACATCCAGGCCGAGGAGCTGCTGGTGCCGGATTTCGCCGGTCGCTTTGCAGTGCCGGCTGCGGCAAGCGTGGCCTGGTGGCAGCGCACGCTCCAGCCGGTCGCTCCGCAGGATGGGCGGGTGCTGTGGTGGTGGCGCGGACCAGGCGGCTGGCGTCGACCCGTGTGGGGAGAAGCGGAGGCCCTGGCGCGATTCCAGGAGCTGATGCCCGAACAGGAGGTGGAGGTTGTGGATCCGGCCGGCATGAGCCTGAGGCAGCAGGCCGAGCGGATCGGATCGGCGGCACTGGTGGTGATGCCCCACGGCGCGGGGCTGGCCAACCTGCTCTTCGCCAGGAAGGGCTGCCGGGTGCTGGAGCTGTGCAGCAGGCGCTACTGTCCCCCCTACAGCCACGGTCTGGCGCAACACCTGCAGCTGGACCTGATCCGTTGCGAACAGGAGACGCTGACACCAAGGCTGTATCAGGGTTTACTTTACGAAGGACCAGCCCTGGAGCCGCTGAGACTGGACCCAGGCCCCGTGGCCGAAGCGATGCGCCAGAGCCTGCCCCACCACCACCCACCAGACCGGCAGTCTCAAGGCGGGACTAACGCAATTCAGGAAATCCCCAAGATTGTGTAGACCATGACAGAAAAATGGTCGCCAGATTAAGGCTTTGAAACACTGTGTCAGGCGCTCGATTCGGGGATAGCATTTGAGGCAAGCAGCGTCCCTACTGTCAGCCAGCCATGTCCTATGTGATCGACACGACCGGGCAGACGTACTTCTTCTGCGACGAGGAGATCCTCAGCGGCGGTTGCAATAACGTCATCAACGTCTCCGGCACCACAACCGTGATCGGCCTGGCCGAGAGTGGCCAGGGCGCGATCGTGGAGGCCTCCTTCGTCTGCGACGACGGGCCCAAGGTCTACGACTTCCAGAACGCCTACTGCAATCCAGACGACGTCGACTGCCGCGTCAACCTCGATGCGATCGTCAGCGGCGACTTTGAAGGCCCCGGCCAGACCATCCTCGAAGCCGCCGGTGGCCGGCGCGACGAGCAGGGCAACGTGATCGACAACGGCCAGATCCCCGCAGGAGGATTTGCCTACTACCTGGCCGGCGGCAACGGCAACGACAGCATCTCCGGGTCCCAGTGCAACGACTTCATTCGCGGCAATGGCGGCAATGACCTGATCAATGCCAACGCCGGCGATGACCTGGTGCGACCCGGAGCCGGCAACGACATCATCAAGCTCGGAGCCGGCAAAGACAACGTCTTTATGACTCCAGACGCATTAATCCGTCCCAATGGGGTGATCGAAACCAACACAATCCGGGATTTCAACACCGCCGAGGACAAACTGTCGTTCCGCGGAACCATGGACGAGTATGTGATCAGTGGCATCGGAACCAAAACCCTTGAGGTGAAATACAAAGACACCACCACTCTGATCGTGAGCGGCAACAACGGCACCGTCTTCAACAGCGACGACCTCAGCTTTATTGGTTGAGACGAGGCCGCAGGAGAATCCTCATGCAATCACGCAGCCCCCCGCCTGATTGAATCCAAATCCAAGATCACATGATGCCTTGACTGGATAAACTCCAACCACACGGCATCATCAGTTCAGCGCAACGTCAAAGACCACAACGCCTCCACAAAACCCATGGCCTTTTTCAATCCCGGCGCCAACGCCAGTGCTGATTCGCTGTTTATCAGTCTCGATAATTCCCCAACCACATCGATCGGAACGTTCACAGGTCAATACCTCACTGGGCAACTGGTTTATGACTCAAGTGGAAATTTAATAGACTTAGATGCCAATCAAACCATTGCCTCGTCTCTGCAGAATGAGCTTGGCTTTTCCGTAGCTTCTGAGTCAGTCAACCTGGGCGGGATCGGCATCCTGAACTCCAGCTTCGGGATTGGCACCAACGGCTCGATCAGCGTCTTCCAGCTTGGCTCCACGGAGGCCCGAACGACCAATGCTGCCAGTACGGGCAATGCCTACGCTGGCGCCGTTCAGAATCTGGACCAAGGGAACAGCGCCCTGTTGTTCTCGAATGCCGGCGGCGGCATCATCAACACCAACGGTTTCAATCCGGCTGCAAGCCCGATTAGCCCGGTAGCCTTCGGCGCCTATGGCAACAGCGACATCCTGATCGGTCGCCAAGGCCAGATCAATGTCTCGGTGGATAACGACGTCATCGCCTCGGCGTTGTCCAACCAGGGAATTGATGCATCCGGCGAAGACCTCGGCGATTGGGCCTTGGGTTCAGGCATCAATCCCCTTGGCGCGTTCAGCGACGTCCCCGGCGGTTCTGTTGCAGCAGCTGTAGCTGGGAACACTTACGGTATTTTTAACACCTCCATCTTTGTTGGCGGTGGCACCGGCTCCACCAACACGGTGGCTGCCAACCTCACAGGTGCCACATCGGCAACAGCCAAGGTTGGCGAGATCGATGCCAGTGACAACTTCACAGGCGGCAGGGGCAATGCGGTCGCGATCGCAGGCCTGGATCTGTTCTACAACGATCAATATTCTGCCATTTCCAGTGGCGGTTTCATTGACTCGAGCTCCAATCCCACTGGACCGATGGTCCTCAGCTTCGGGAGAGGCGCCAACACCGTGATCGGTCGGGCCGGGACTGGCCCTGGTACAGATCCGATCTTCGTTGGCGCCACGGCCCGAACCGGAATTGGCAATGCCAATGCGTTTTCCAGCGCCGATCAGTTTGGTGGTATCACCCAATCCGGCGTACTGGTAGACCCCAGCGGCACCTCTGCTCCCGGCCTGCAGATTAGGATTGCTGGCGACGGCACCGTTGAAGGTACATCGAAGGGCAATACCGATGCGATCGCCACAACGGGCCAGGGAAATGCCTTCGCCGTTACCCAGGTTGACGAAGTCTTCGGTATTGTTGACAACAACAATGTACTGAATTCCACTTTTGGGCCTGGAGGGTTTGGCAGCCAGAATCTCGGTGCAGGTTCTGCCGTTCTGATCGAAGGAGCTGGCAGCATTGCTGCAGGTGCATCGATCGACAGCAACGCGTTTGCCGCGTCAGACACGCTCGATCCGAGCGGCGGGATTGCCTATGCCCGGACCGACAACAGCTATGTCATCGGCTTGTCGCAAGGTGGCATTGTTGCGTCCGTCGACGCAAGCGGCAATCCCATCTCCATCACCCCCGGCATTGGCATTGGCGGTGACGGCAACCTGAGGATTTTCGCCGACAGCACGCAAACTGCTACGGCGATCAGCAACTTCAGCGGCAATGACCCAAGCGGCAACGTTGATCCGTTTGCAGCTTCCGCCATTGATGATGTCGTCGTTGGCATTCTGGATACTCAAATCCAGATCGGTGGCGATCTCACCGACATGCCCGTTGTGTCGCAGTTGAATGCGCAATCCAACGCATTCTCGCTCAGCGACATAGCCGAGGCCCTATCCGGTGAGGGCTCCGTCAACCTTGGCATCAGGGGGTCCGAATTGACCGTCGCTGGCGATGCCAACAGCAACATCTTTGTTGACCCGTCAGGCAACCGTGTCCGAGGGCCGATTACCGTCGATGCGCAATCCTCCTTTATCACCTTTGCCGGCACCTCCGGAAACGGACAGCCTTCGGATGCCGAAAGTGGCATCAACACCAGAACCGTTGGTATTGACGAATCGGCGATCGGGATCGGTGGTGATGGCAGAATCGTCAGCCAAGCGATCAACACCCTGAGTGCCACGGCTGGCGTCGTGTTCCCGGTTAGTGAGCAAGGCGTTGTTGACCAGGATCCCAGCGGAGTTCTTGGAGTTGCAACGTCAGATGCATACGCTGAAATCGGCAGCCAGTTCGATGCCCTCGGCACCTACCGTTCAGCTGGTATCAGCGATTCTACGATCATCATCGAGAAAGGTTCCTTACCAAACACTATTGGTGGTCCCATTCTCAATACCAGAGTTGAAGGTAACTCCCTGATCGAAGCGGATGCCTTTGCTACCACACAAGGTATCGATCCCGGTGCCACTGACGGTGCGGTGGCCTTCGTCGATCTGACCTCCGACGGTATTGATCTTTCAGGCAGCAATGATGCTACCGGTGAGGCTAGCGGTATCAAGATCAAGCAAGACGGCAACATTGCTGGTAACTCGCAGATCATTGGATCCAGTATCGCCGAAAATGGAGGTACGGGTCAGAATGGGTCTGGTTCCGATGCATTTGCCGTGGCCGACATCAACGCTGATGGTCTTGATCTTGGTGACGACGGAAACTACGCCGTCGTTGGCCAAAACGGTTCTATTTTCGGCATCAGCACTCTTGGCTCTGAGAACGATCCCTTCCTGGTTTCTGCTGAAGCAGTTGGCGGAGACGCCTTTGCCGAAGGTGCCTTTGAACTCTCTGGTATTGAACTCGGAACTGGTGCTTTGCTGAGCCCTGGTCAGCAGAGCGGCAACGTAGTGGGTCAGGTCTTCTCCGACACCCTGGTCACGGCTCAAGCCGACGATGGCGAAGCCTTTGCCAATTCGACTGTGTCGGGCATTGGCATCAATTCTCTATCTCCTCAAACCATTAATCTCGGCTCCGGCAACGTGACCGGCATCAGCCAGGTGTTCAACCAGGTGGAGGCCTTCAACGCCAATGGCACCGCGGTCGCTACGGCCAACACCGAAGCGTTCGGCATCAAGGATATGGCGATCAACTTCGCCGGTAATGGTTCCGTCTTTGCCAGCGCTGGTGGTAGCAGCATCGCGATCTCCGGTGTCACCCCCCCCCCCATCCCATGAGGGCGACGCTCTGAGAACCGATGGCTGGCTGACTCAATCTCAGCCAGCACGTTGATCCTTGCAAGCCAGGCTTCATGCCTGGCTTTTTTCTGGCTTTTTTGCAGAACGTCGTCTTCCAGTCACCCTTGGCCAGAAGGGGTAAATTGATCTGCACTGTTGACACCCATCCTGAGCCTCACGCGATGCAACTGGCCTGCAGTGATCTCGAACCGCTGCTCCGCGAAAGAATGCAGCAGATGCAGGCCAAACCCTTGCCGCAGCTGCTGCATGACCAGGGGTTGCTGCGTCAGTGGAGCCAGCAGCACCTGCTGGAACGGGTGCAGCAGAGCGTGGGATTCAGCGCCGAAGAAGCTCCGGCGGTGGTGCAACGCCTCTGGGATGGGATCGGCCAGCCTCCACCCGATTTCAACCTGGAGGGCCAGTGGCTCGACAGGGTGGATGCCAAACTGCAATCCACCTTGCAACAACGCTGGCAACAACTGCAACTACAGAAATGGCTGGAACTCAACTACGGCGAGGATGTGGAAAGCCACTTCCTGGCCCGGCGTGAATCCCTTGAAAAAATTGTCTACGGGGCGATTCGCGTCGCCTCGGTCGGCCTGGCCGATGAGATCTATCTCCGCCTGATCGGCGGAGAAGAGAGCTTTGCCGCCCTGGCCCTGCAGTTTTCCCTGGGTGAAGAGCGCTACACCCACGGCCTGGTGGGCCCGATCACCGTCGACAAGCCCCATCCCAGCATCCGCCAGGTGCTGCAGACCCTGGCGGTGGGGGATGTGCATCCACCCCTGCCGCTGAACCGCTGGTACGTCATCCTCCAACTGGAGCATCGCGAGCCAGCCCGCCTCGATGAGGCGACCCGGTTTCAGCTGCTGCAGGAACTGTTTGAACGCGACCTTAATGCCCAGCTCGATCAGACGCTCGACGAGCTGCTGCCACGCCTGCTGACCACCACCGCTTCCGAGGGCTGAGCCATGTCCGAGACCATCTCGATGCAGGAGTTACTGGCACGGCTGATCCTGTTCGCCGGCCTGCCGGAGCCGATGCTGCAGCAGCTCGCCTCGGCGGCCCGGGTGCTGCGCTTCCAGTTGGGCCAGCCGCTCTCGAGGCCTGATTGCGTCAGCGACCACATCTATGTGGTGTTGGAAGGACAGGTGCGCTCGGTGGTGCAGTCACCACGGCTGCCGAAACGGGTGGCCACCCTCGAACGCCTGGGCGTGGGCAGCGTGCTCTGCCTCAGTGGTCTCACCAGTGGCCGTCCCGGTGGCTGGGAAACGCTGATCGCCTCCACCGAAACAGTGGTGCTGGCCCTCCCCCACGCCCTGCTGCGCCAGGTGATGCAGGCCCATGCCCCCCTGGGAGACCGGATCAACCGGGTCCTCAGCCCGGCTGAGCTGTTCGCCGTTCTGGATGCCTATCTGCGCGATTATCCACGCGCCCTGGAACAGGAGGTGGTTGCCGCTGCGCTGCAACTGGCGCCCACCTGCTATGTGCGCTACCTCGATCCGCAGGATCCCGTGGTGCAGCAATTGCCCCAGGATCGCCTCTGGCTGGTGACCGGCGGCGCATTGCCTCTGGCCACGGTGCTGCCGATCGCCGATCCCCCGCCTGCCGCCGATCCAGCCGCTGTCGAGGCCCCAGTTCCAGCTCCTGCCTCTGGAAACAGTGCCTCTGGAGACAGTGCCTCCGCAGGGAGCACAGCCACCGAAGCGGCGGCCGCCGCAGCCCCACCCCGTGTGGTCCGCGCGGTGGGCATCGATCAGGCCGCCCTCGAGGCCATCCTCGAACCGAAACCGGAGGCCCACGCGGATTCGGGATCGGCAACCTCCGCCCAGGATGGCGCCGCCCTCTCGCTGAGCCGCTGGCAGGAGCACCTGCGCATTCAGGATGCGTCCACGATTCCAGAGGCTGACTTTCTCGAGGCATTCGAGGCCGAGGAGCCCCTGGATGTGGAGCGTCAGCCACCTGAGGCTTTCCCCTGGTATCGCGGCGTCGGCCCGCTCGAATCGCCGATTGCGGCCTTCCGCATGCTCAGCGACTTCCTCGGCCTTCCCTTCCGCAAGGAACTGATGCAGCGCGTGTTCAGCGATCAGGTCAAACGTCATGGTGAAGCGTCGCTCGCCCTGACCGGTGCCGTTGCCGAATCGATCGGCCTGCAGACCCAGCTGCTCGAAATCAAGGCGGATTCCCTGCCCCGCCTCACCTGCCCCCTGATGGTGCGCTGGGGCAATGGGCTGGCGGTGATCTATCGCATCCGCGCCAAGCAGATCGTGCTGGGCATCCCGGCCAGCGGCAACGTCGAGATCAGCCTCGACGACTTCAAGGAGCAGTGGGGATCGGAGGGGGAAGTGATCACCCTGGCGGTGAATGAATTCACCCCCAAGCGCAAGTTCGGCTTCCGCTGGTTCCTGCCGGCCCTGCGCCAGCATCGCGCCGTGCTGATTGAGGTGTTGCTGGCCAGCTTCTTTGTGCAACTGTTCGGCCTGGTCAACCCGCTGCTGATTCAGCAGATCATCGACAAGGTGATCATCAACAACAGTTCCTCCGCCCTCGGCTTGCTGGGATCTCTGCTGGTGGTCTTCGCGATTTTCGAAGGGTTGCTGCTCTGTTTACGCACCTTCCTCTTCATCGACACCACCAATCGCATCGACCTGGCCCTTGGCACCCGGATCATTGATCACCTGCTGCGCCTGCCCCTCAAATATTTCGACCGCCGACCGGTGGGGGAGATCAGCAACCGGATCGGTGAGCTGGAAAAGGTGCGGGGCTTTCTGACGGGCACAGCGCTCACCACCATCCTCGATGCGATCTTCGCGCTTCTCTATGTGGTGGTGATGCTCATCTACAGCTGGCAGCTCACCCTGCTTACCCTGTCTGTGATTCCCGTTCTGGTCGTGCTCACCCTGGCGGTCTCGCCGATGGTGCGCAGCCAGCTGCAGAGCCGCGCCGTGGCCAATGCCCGCACCCAGAGCCACCTGGTGGAAGTGCTGGGCAGCATGATGACGGTGAAAGCCCAGAACATCGAGCTGCGCAGCCGCTGGAAGTGGCAGGATCTGTATACCGATTTCGTGGCGGAAGGCTTCGACAACACCCTGCTCAGCACAACGGCCGGCACCTTCAGCGCCTTTCTCAACAAGCTCTCCAGCCTGCTGGTGATCTGGGGAGGGGCGGCACTGGTGCTGAAAGGCGATCTCACCCTGGGGGAACTGATCGCCTTCCGCATCATCTCCGGCTACGTCACCCAGCCGCTGCTGCGCATGACCTCCGTATGGCAGAGCGTTCAGGAAACCGCCCTCTCGCTCGAACGCCTGAGCGACATCATCGACACGCCCCAGGAGGCCCCGGAAGACAACGCCAGCCGGATCGTGATGCCATCGATCGAGGGACGGGTCGATTTCCAGAATGTCGAGTTCCGTTACCAGAATTCGGCTCCGCTGATGCTGAATGGTGTCAATCTCTCCATCCCCAAAGGTGCCTTCGTGGCGATCGTGGGCACCAGCGGTTCCGGCAAGAGCACCCTGACCAAGCTTCTGGCCCGCCTATATTCACCAGAGAAAGGCGCCGTTCTGATCGATGGCGTTGACATCAACAAAGTTGAGCTCTATTCCCTCCGTCGCCAGCTCGGCATCGTTCCCCAGGATACGGTTCTCTTTGATGGCACCCTCGAAGAGAACATCACCCTGACCAATCCCGAAGCCTCCAGCGAAGAAATCATCCAGGCTGCCACCGTGGCGGCGGCCCATGACTTCATCATGGCACTACCAGCAGGCTATTCCAACCAGGTGGGAGAACGGGGCAGCAGCCTCTCGGGAGGTCAGCGTCAGCGCATCGCAATTGCCCGCACCATCCTGCAGAAGCCGAAGATGCTGATCATGGACGAAGCAACCTCAGCGCTCGACTATCAGACCGAACGCGTTGTCTGCGAAAACCTGATGCAGTCTTTACGTCACTGCACCGTGCTGTTCATCACGCACCGCCTCACATCCATTGTCAATGCCGACATGATTGTCTGCATGGGCAACGGTTCCATCCTTGAAGTTGGCAAACATGAGCAGTTGATGGCCAATCGTGGTCCTTACTATGCTCTCTTCATGCAACAAGGAGCCCGGGGCAGCTCCTCGTCCTCGTCTTCGTCCTATCGTCCTGTTGATCCAGCCCAGGCGACCTACGCCCTCGGTGCTTCTAGGGCCTGACGTCCACCACTGCTGAACTTCTCACCCAGACATCCACTCCTTCCCTGCTCAGGCGATGGCCTCCTCCTCCAAATCCGGCGCATCCTCCGCCAGTCAGGTCCAACCGGTAGGGGCTCACGCCCCCAGTGGAACCGTTTTCGCCAACCAGAGCGATGGCGAAGTGGTGATTCCAGGGCTGCGGTCGACCGCAGACAGCCTTCTCACCAACCAGCCGGAGTCCAGCGCCGTTGTCGCCCCTTCGCGTGATGCCCCCTATGTCCGCCGGCATCGCCAGCGACGCACCACCTTGCCCCGCAGCACGCGCGGCTGGAGCCGGGCGATTGTCTGGAGTCTGATCGGTGTGACCGGCGTGGGCGTTCTCTACGGCATGTTCGGCCGGATCGACCGCACCGTGAACGCCACGGGCACCTTGCGGCCCGTGGGCGGGGTGACGGCGGTGAGCTCCCCGGTCAGCACGGTGGTCGAACAGGTGCTCGTCAAAGGCGGCGATGTGGTGAAAGAGGGTGATCCCCTGCTGATTTTCGATCAAGGGTCGCTGAAGCAGCAACGCAATCAACTGATCAGCCAGAAGAAGATCTGGACCAAGGAAAAAGTCTTGCTGGCCGTTCAGCTGGGCATTCCTGTCGATCCTCAGATCAGTGCCGAAGCCCAACGGGAGCTGGACATCAACACCCATGAGGTGAATCTCCGCAGCCGAGGAGCCACAGCAGAACGGGAGCGCTCCCGTATCACGATTCGTCAACAGGAAGACAACCTCGCTGCCCTGCGTCAGAAATACGCGATCAACGAAGGCATTGCCGACCGCATGAGAGGGCTGATTGCCCAGGGGGCCATGGCCAAGCTTGAACTGGATCGCCAGGAAGAACGGCAGATCGAGCTGCTCAGCACGATCAAACGAACAGAAAAGGAAATCGAAGCTGATCGTCAGCGCCTGGTCCAGAGCACCGTTCAGGAAGAACAGGTGCCTGTCGCCAACCTCAAGAAACTCTATGCCGAGTACGACAACGCCCAGCAACAGCTCAGCGATATCACGAACCGCCTGATCGATACGGAAGAGCGACTCCGTCTCGGCAAGCTACTGGCGCCTGTGTCTGGCAAAGTCTTCGATATTTCCGTCAAGCCCGGTGAGGTGCCACGAGGAGACAAGCCTCTGATGAAAATCGTTCCGCAGGGATCCCTGGAAGCCGAACTGAAGATTTCCAACCTCGACATCGGCCACCTCGATGTGGGAATGCCGGTGGATGTGCGGGTGAATTCCTTTCCATTCACCGAATACGGTGCCCTCGAGGGCAAACTGGCCAGCATCGGCGCTGACTCCAAAGAAGCCACCCAGGAGGTTCCGATGGAGCACTTCATCGCCGTGGCCAAACTCGATGGAGACAGCCTCACCAAAGACGGTAAAACCTACAATCTCAGACCTGGCATGGCCGTCACCGGCCTGATCCAGATGGGCACCCGACCGGCAATCTCCCTGATCAGCGACCGCTTCAAGTCGTTCATGGATGCGCCCAACACCATCCGTTGAGCATCCAGGCCTGGCTGGTTTTTGCACAGCAGGCGTTGAACGACGGCAAGTGGGCCTGTGCGGAAGGATCCCTGCGCCGGATTCTGTTGCAGGCACCCGAATCCCCTGAGTTTCTCGACCTGCTTGGTTATGCCTTGTTGATGCAGGGAGCCGCCGCCGCCGCAGAGCAGGTGCTGCGACGGGCCATCGACGCTGGCGGCTCTCAGTTCTGGACCCCGCACAAACTTGGCGATGCGCTGCGCGCCCAGCAGCGATGGACCGATGCGGCGGCGGCCTATGAACAAGCCCTCGCCTGGGGAAGCGACAGCGACCTCACCGTGCGCAATCTGCTCCATGTTCTCGCCGCCAAGGGTGGTGAATCCGTGTTCCTCAGGCTCGAGGCGTTCGCCGCTTCGATGACGCGGCCGCTCCCCTGGCAGGAGCCCATGGCCTGGCAGAGGGGAGCCATCGCCACCACCTTGACCCTCGGCCGGGCGGACCTGGCCGCATGGTTATGTGCTCAGGGATGTGCAGAGTCCGCCATCCGTCGCCTGGCCTATGGCGAAGCACTGGCCCAACTGAATCTCGATGCAGCCCTGGCCTTGCTCCATCAAGCCGCCGCCGGGCCGTCTGTGCAGGAGCCGCCGCACCCCCGGGAACAGGCCCTGCACCAGCGGATCAGGATGCTGCTCGCCGGCTGTGACCCATGCCCGTGATGCTCGATTCCCTGCTGGAGAACGCCAGGCTGGCCCTGGAGAGGGGGGATCTGAACGACGCCGAGACCCTGCTGCAGCGTTGTCTGCAACTCGAGCCCGATCACGGCGCCGCCCACCACCTGCTGGGCAAGACCCTGCTGGCGATGGGCAGACCGGAGGAGGCGCTGCACCACCAGCGATGCAGTTGTCGCTGTGATCCAGCCTTGGGCTGGAACTGGTTTGCCGCAGCCGAGCTCCTGCAGCGGAAGCAACGCTGGCGAGAGGCGGCCGATCATCTGCAGCGGGCCGCCGATGCCCTGCCCACTGAGCAACCGTGGATCGAGGATCTGGCCCGCCAGACCTGGCTGCGGTACCACTGCGGCGGCGAGGACCTGTCCCGGGGACTGGGGCCTGCGGCCTATCAGTACTGGATTCAGTATCGGGAACCGCGCCTGCCGGATCCGGCAGTCCCCCTGCTGGATCCGTGGTGGCAACCGGAACCCCTGAAGGAATGGCCGAGGGATGGCTGGCTGCTGCTGCTGGGAGACCAGTGCCGCCTGCGGCCAGGGGCCCTGCAGGCGGTGGAGCAGTGGCTGGCCGAGCAGGACGGCAAGGCGACGCCACACCTGATCTATGCCGATGAAGACAGGCTTTCAGACGATGGCTCTCGCCTGGATCCCTGGTTCAAACCCGGCTGGTGCGACGACAGTTTCTGGGGCACGCCCTGGCTGGATTCCTTCAGCGCCTGGAGCATCCCCTGGCTGCGGGATCGGCAGCTGCCCCTGCCGCCCGGCGATCCGCGGCTGCGCTTTCGCTGGATTCTGAACGCACTGCACCAGAAGCCTGCGATCGCCCACGTTGCTCAGGTTCTGGTCCATGGACCACCAGGCCCGATCCCAGCGGCGGAGTGCTGGGATCGGGCGGCTGCTCTGCGGGATCACCTGGAGGCAGGCCAGGAAGCCATCAAGACCGTGGAACCCATGGGGGCTGCGGGGTTTCGATTGCAGTGGGCACTGCCGCCCAGGCTGAGCTGCGAGGTGATCATTCCAACCCGTGACCGCGCGGAGCTGCTGGAGCCATGCCTGCAACGCCTCTGGGACACCACAAGCCACCTCCACTGCAGGGTCACCATTGTCGACAATGGCTCCCAAGAGCCGGCAACCCAGACCCTCCTTGCCGACTGGACAGCCCGACTGGGCCCAGGCTTGCGGGTGATGGCCGATCCAGGCCCGTTCAACTGGAGTCGCCTCAATAACCGCGCCGCCCGCCCCAGCCAGGCCGACCTGTTGCTCTTCATGAACAACGATGTGGAAGCGATCCGACCCGGCTGGCTCGAGGCCATGGCCGGCCAGGCCCTGCGCCCCGCCATCGGCTGTGTGGGTGCGGTGCTCACCTATCCCGATGGCAGCCTCCAGCATGCGGGCATTGTGGTGGGGATGGCAGGCGGCGCCGACCATGCCTACCGCGGTCTTGGGGTGGAGCATCCCGTCCATCGAGGCCGCAGCCGCTTTCTCACGAACTGGGGCGCGGTGACCGGGGCCTGCCTGATGGTGCGACGCGAGCTGTTTCTCCGCCACGGCGGCTTCGACGAACGGCTTCCCGTGGAATTCAACGATGTGGACTTCTGTCTGCGCCTCGATGCGGTTGGCTACCGCCATGTGGTGACTCCAGAGGCTGTCCTTCTCCACCGCGAGAGCCAGAGCCGTGACGCCCAGGGCAGCACAACGGCTGCCGCCGCCCTCGAACGCGTGCGTCGGCGCTGGAAAGCTCGTCTCCATGCCACCAGTCCCTGGTGGCCTGCCGCCTCGGCGCGAAACTGTGCCGATGGCCGCCCCCGGGAGTTCTGCCCTCCAGGCTGGTGGCTCGGGGATCGCATGGTCGGCCCCCAGGGCCAGCCCTGGGGAAGCTCCTAGCCCATGGCCCCCCGAGCCAGAAGCCAAACCGACACATCCCGAAATATCGTGGTCGACCTCGGAGTTCGGGGGTAACTTGGTCGAACGGGTCAACCCATCCTGAAGCACGCAAGAATTCGATGGACTCAAGCATCAGCGAATTCCAGGACGCTCTCTCCCTGAAGCGCGATGGCCGCAGAGTATCTCTTGAAGGAATCTTAACCGGGTCTGCCCTGGGGCTGTTTCTCGTCTACACCCTCAAGGACACGCAGATTCCGCTGGCACAGATTGATATCGGTTCAAGTGATGAGTGGCTCCGAACTGGTGAATTTGAGCCCATTGCCATCGGGAAAGCTAGCGGGCCCGTCGTTGCCCCCGCAGACCAACTCAAAACAGCAGGAGATTCTGCAAATCAGAATCCAGATTTGCTCAATTTATCCCCACTGAATCTGGGGAGTGGGATCAGCGTTCAGGGGGGCTTTGCCGGTGCAAACTTTTTCCCGTCTCCCCTGACTCAAGCCAGTCTTCAGTCTTCAACCGAAGATGGCCTGCCTGCCATTGGTGAATTCGGTGCAACCACGTCCGGACGGATCGGTAGCAGCTCAGGTGGCGGTGGCAGTGGTGGTGCTGCCTCCCTCAGCGCCAGCGGACTAGACACCCTCAACGACTTTTTGCGGGGCAATTCTTCTCGCAACCGCTCCAGCGATTCAACGGCGACCAATCCGCTCCAGCCTAACCAGCCAAGCCGTCCGCTTTTTGGCCAAGAGCCTCCGTCGCGGGGATTGGATTCCAATTATTTTCAACCCAATGAACTGAGTGCATCAACGACCCTGATCAATGATCGCTCATTCGGCAACTCAGATCTCAATCCATCCCGCCCAATCAATGTAGGTCTCGAATCTCCCGCAGAAGTCCTCCCCCCACCCAAGGTTTTACTGGTTCAGGTCAATACCGGGACCGACGCCGTTGCCTCCTCTGTGTTTGACGGGGCGTCGTCAACCTCACAGATCAATCAGGCCGCTCTTGACGGCGTTACGCTCGACCTGCGGGGATCAGATATTGATCATCTTGTGGTTGTATCTAACCAAGAGGTCAATCCAGTAGCGAAGAGCACGTTTACCCCTGTTCAGTTGGAGATTCTGTCTTCCAACATCGCTGCTCTGAACAGCAGTCTGACCGGCGGCGCCGATACTGACGTCTTCTTGATCCAGGCGAGCGATCTCTTCAAGTCGGTCATGGAGGGCACAGGCGGCAGCACCGCCACCGCATCAATCCAGACCATCGCCATGCAGGCCAGCGAACTGGTCAGCAACCTGCAGCCCACAATTGTTGGAGCCCAGGCCACCACTGGATTCGAATTTTTTGGACTGACCGATCTGCAAACAACAAGCCTGAATTTTGACCTGCTGACGCAGGCCGTGGCGGACAGCACAATCAGACTTGGAGACTGGGGCGATACTGTAGAGATCATCAGCACAATTGGGAATGCTGATTCCACTGAGATTGTCCTGGAGCATTCGGGATTCCTCTCCCCATCCAGCTTCCTCAATTCGGCTGATGCTCCTCAAGGAGTCTTCAATCTCAATGCACGTGCAATCGGGCTTTCCAATAGTCTTCTCGACACCGCTGGAGGAAACGACAATCTCTTTGTCTCCTCCCATGTTCATCTGGATGGTTCGGTTTCCGAAGGCGATCAATCCAAGCTTGCGATTGGTGGCCAGCTCCAGTCCATAGCCCTGTTGGATTCCCAGATTCTGCTTGGCGACGGAAACGATACCGCCATTCTCGATGGTGCAGTTGTTGATTCCTTGATTGACCTTGGCAATGGTTTCAATCAGTTGGTCACTGGCGGATCCATGCTGGATTCGACCATCAGGAGTGGGGCAGGAACCAGCCTGATTGATCTTGCCAATGCCGAGAATTCCTTGACTCTGGACAGCCAAGGTGCAGTCAGGCTGCGGGGAGGCAATCAATCGGACAACATCACACTCTCCAGTCTGCCGATCATTGCCGAGATCGATGGCCAAGCCGGGCTTGATCAAGCCACGATCGACACGCCTTCTGGGGTTCAGCTGCTGATTAACGGTAACAATGCCGCTGTTGTTGCTGGAGTATCGCTTACCAACATTGAGTCGATCAAGCTCGGCAACGGTGATGACAGCATTGTCATGTCGTCAACCGGAAGCCTGGATGGATCTCTTGACGGCGGCGACGGTTTTGACCTGCTTGATTTCAGCAATCGCAGTCAATCAGTGGTCGTTGACCTTGATGCCGGTATTGCAAGTGGGATTGGCAGTGCAACCCCTGGCGCACTCACCAATATCGAAGCCGTCATCGGCACCAATCAATCGGACCAGTTCGCGGTCTCCTCAAAGCCCGGCCAATACATTGACGCAGGCGCAGGCGAAGACATGATCTATCTGCGTTGGACTCCCTGGGCGGAAGCAGATGACACTCCCTCCTCCGAGGTACTTGGTGGAGCCGGCAAGGACACGTTTATTGTTGGCAGTGGGTTTGACACTAGCCCGGTCAATATCTTCGAGCTCCCCGACATTCAATTCAATATGGGCATTAATGGTACGTACGGCCTTAGTGACAGGATAAGGTTTGGCTCAACAATCCTAACCGCTTCGGACGCCAGCGGCATTGGCAATGCAACTCTATTGCCGATTGCCCCCTTGGAGACATTGCTGATGGGCGCAGATTCCTATGGTTCAGATTTTAGTCAGTTGGCGATTGATTATTCGCCATTGCAATCGAGCAGTGCATCAATGATCAACCTAAGCCGTAGCTCAGGATTCACAAGCTTCTCTCAAATTGCAAGTCTATCTCGCTTCAACGCATCCAGTTCGTCCTCATTTGAGAGTAACTTCTCGTTTGGCTAACGCAATCTAGATCGCTCATCAATTTGTCCCTCCAAGACCCGAAACGGGTTCTCCAGTGGCAGGCTCCCGATCAGTTCGGCACGCCCTGCCTGTGCCAGCAAGCAACCTAGACGTTGTTTCACAATTTTTCCCAAACGCTCAGGGGCAAGCAGACGCTGAACGGCTTGACGACCCGATTGACTCAGCCTGAACAGGACATCAGGGTCTGTCGACAGCGCACGAAGATAAGTAGCTGCTTGGTCAATGTTCGGCTCTCCCCAGAATGAGCCACAACGATAATCACCCTCTGAGCAAAGAATAGGCACAAGGTCAGCATCAACCAAGGCCGAACTACCGGGCGGCATGAAGTCAAGGTTTCCCGAATATCCCGTTGCCACAACGGCAATGCCCGCCGCCATCGCTTCTGCCATTGCCAAACCAAAGCCTTCGGCACGGTGGAGATGGATCATCACATCACTGTTGATCAGAAGTTGATCCAGCTGTTCACGGGTTAGATGCGCATCAATCAATTGAATTCGGGAATCATGTGATATTCGCTGCCGCAATGATGCAAGCTCTTGAGGGAACTGCGAGCCACTGCCTACTTTGAGCACAAGCCGCGCATCAGGAAACCTATGGTCAGCAGCCTGACGGGAAGGGAAAGCCTGCTGAAAAGCGTCAATCACGCCATAGGGATTTTTACGCCCAACCGTGCTCCATAAATCAAACAGATAGACACAGACAAAATCCGCAGTCGATCTCTGGCGCTTCAAGACCTGGCGTTGCCTGTGGATGGCATCGGCACGCGCCCAATCAATCAGATGAGGCAACGGCGTCACAGGGATCGGACTGCGCAGCCCAAGACTCGTGGCCGAAAAGCTGGAAGGACACCAGAGCTGATCCAGACCGATGAATCCAGACTCCCAGCCACTGGGAAAGTCTTCGAGCTCCCATGCCCAGAAGCCAATGCGCAATGGAGCCTTGAGCTGCAGACGCTCCGCCAGACCGTCCGTTTGGCGGAGAACATTGGGATTGGTATGAATCAGATCCACCGCTGCCGGGAGGATTTCAGCAGCTGGCCGAGTTGGCTGATCATTCACATGGGTGGCCAAGGGCAAATCATGCACTTGGACCCGCACACCCGCTGCCTGGAGGCTGCGCATCGTACAGCGCGCCCCTTCCCCAAGCCCGAAGCCACCACTGAGATGCCCCCAGAGATTGACAGTGAGCTGCCGCTGGACCAGCGCGCTCATGGATACACCAGGCAGCATGATGAAAGCCATGCTAATTTACGGCTTCAGGATCTGCCCAAGAAGATCAGAAGTGTCATCCAATCCCTGCAGACACATTGAGCTGACTCCTACAGAAGCCAAAATTCTTGAGGAGCTTGTGGGGCGATACGAAGCAAGTATCCTCGGCGAGATAGGCGTCTGCACAGACCATAATGAGCTCTTTAACCTTCGGCTTCTCTCTTCCTTGCTTGCAGATATACGCGATAAATTCCATCCGAGTCAATGGATAACGGCATCCTGCGCCAACTGCGGGACAGAGTACATCTGCTCCGACAGCAGCAATCGTTTCTGCTCAGAGAAATGTCGTCGTCGCTTCGAGAGGTTAGCCAAAAAGGCGATCAAGAATATCTCTTCACTCTAAGCACTGAACCAACTTTATCGCGCACCAGCATACTTGGCGGCAACGTTCTTGGCTGAGAAGACTTACTTTTTTCCTGATGGCAAAAGAGTATTGACGACTCCATAAATCTTGTCGTCCATGTCGCTGGTTTTGCTTCTCTTCCTGGGCCTGGCGGCAGTTCTGTTAGGGCTGATCCTGTCCTATGGCGCCTGGATCATGACCTGGTGGATCCTGGACCACTGGACCGAAGCGGCAAGGGTCAAGATCCGAGCAGAGCGACTCCGTCGTGATGCTGAAGCCTATGCCCGTGCCGCCGCAACAGCGCAGCAAGCCAACCGAGCCAGAGCCAGACGAGCAAGCATCAGGGTTGGCGAAGTCTTTGATCTGGATGGCAAGCGAATCGCCCTGACCCTTGATCAGCTGTCAACCTTTCGAACGCGCTGTTGCCTCGAGCTCGACCTGAATCCGAGTACCTCCTGGAGCGAGATTCGACAGCAGTGGCGTCGTCGCAGCATGGCCTGGCATCCGGATCATGGCGGATCACTGGATGTCTGGCTGCGAAAACAGAGGGCCTACGAAGCCCTGGCTCAGCTCAACCGTTGGCAGAGCAAGCAACCCCATTGACAGGGATCCGTACGTTCAGTCTGTTGAGCTCGTGATCCAGAATTCAGTGGATCGATTCACAGGAATTAAAAAAGCCCTTCTCCTGAGGAGAAGGGCCAAAAGACGATCGATGATTCGAACGCCTGTTGGATTGAGGCTTAGCCTCAGCCGATCGAAGGAGCCATCAGAGCCACGGGGGTGGCTTCAGCGGCGGCCAGATCGAGCGGGAAGTTGTGAGCGTTGCGCTCGTGCATCACTTCCATGCCCAGACCAGCGCGGTTCAGCACAT
>NZ_JAYGIC010000012.1:0-8362 GCF_034931105.1 Synechococcus sp. CCY9201
GGCGGCCAGCAGGCTGTCGAAGCCGGTGGGATCGTCGATGCGGTGGCAGCCCCGCGGCAGCAGGCCCGCCGCGGGGCTGGCCTGCACATCGGCCAGCCGTTCGGCGTGGAACACCAGCGCCACGGCACCGCTCACCGTGAGCGCATGGTCGATCTCCCGGGGTACATAGCGGTAGTTGAGCGGGGTGAGCACGAGGCCGCTGCGCAGCCCCGCGAGGTAGTGAACCACCAGTTCCACCCGGTTCGGGATCAGGGAGGCGAGCCGGTCACCCCGCTGCAGCCCCAGCCGCCGGTAGGCCCGGGCCAGCTGCTCGGCCCGGCGATCGAGATCGGCCCAGCCGATGGTGTGGGCGAGGTCGTGCAGGGCCGGGGCCGCGGGGTCGCGCCCGAGGCCCACCTCCAGGAGGCGATCGAGGTTGAGGGGTGGAGCCAGGGGCGGACCGTGGTGGGGCATGGGATACCGCGCGCGCTTTCACTTTGCCTACCGCGGCTGCGGAGCGGCGTTGGAGCAGCCGCTCACGGGCACTGGATGGTGCGCTCTGAGCCGGAAGGCCTGCTGAGGGCCCCGATCTCCGGCTCCGAGGGCCTCTGATCAGCGCGATCCCCGCACCACCGGCCATCAGAGCTCAGCCTGAACCACCTGTTCCAACTGGTGAGCCAGGGATGGAATGCTCTCGGCAATGATCTGCCAGATGGTGTCCTCCTCCAGGCCGAAGCAGGCATGAGCCAGAACATCGCGGAGGCCAGCAATGCGTCGCCACGGCATCGAACACCAGGTCATCATTGAGACAGTGCTGCTTCGTGAGATCGGCGCTGTACCGGATCGCCTTGGTGATGCACGTCGGCATGTCCTGAAGAAACAGGGTCCAGTCGCAACCCCGGCGCTGATCAGGGCAACGGAACGGCCTCCTGCTCGATCTGCCGCCGCAGTTCAGGGCGAAGACCGCGGCGGGTCACCAGGTCCACTCGGGCGCTGAGCAGGTCTTCCAGGGCCCGCTTGTGAGGTCCATGTACTGCTCTGAGCTGCTCTGCAGCCCTGCCGCGCCGTGGATCACGGAGCCGAAGACGCGAAGATCCCGGCCACCCCGTGGGCGGCTGGGAGTGCAAGGAAGAGCGAGGCTCACGCCGTTCCCCACATCCGGAACTCCACCTGCTGAGAGATTGCCTGAAAGTCCTTGACGGTTGTCAGCAGTCTCAGCTCATAGCGCTGGCAGAGTTGGAGCA
This sequence comes from Synechococcus sp. CCY9201, assembly GCF_034931105.1. NCBI lineage: Bacteria > Bacillati > Cyanobacteriota > Cyanophyceae > Synechococcales > Synechococcaceae > Synechococcus > Synechococcus sp. CCY9201. Next base: position 1,224 of record NZ_JAYGIC010000012.1, read on the forward strand.
AGCAGGGCATCGATGGTGCCGATCTGGATCCCTCGGCGGCGGCAGTCATTGCGGATTTAGGCTGCTGCCATGTGGTCACGCCGGTCCAGTCCTTCTGCACAGTGAGGCTTATCGGCCTATCGGGACAGTTCACGTACCCGGTTAAGCTGTCGCCGGTGTCATGACGATCCTCTTGGCCGCGAAGTTCTTTGCGCCGATCCAATTGGCCGAGTCGTCGGTGATCCACGACAAGAATCCAGCCTGGCTGTTCGTTCTCACCAGGTTGGCCAGTGGCCAGGGAGATGCGAACCCGCTTCGGATTCCGGCAGGACCAACACAGCCCGCCATCGGGCTCCACACCTGGTCACAGGCGCGGCACGAAGGCTGCCAAGGCGATCCTCCTCAGCCAGCCGCCATCGAACGGGTCTGCCGGTAGCGGATCATCGCCGTGCGGATGACATCAACGCCCATGGTCAAGACGAGCTTCCGCTTCTGATGGGTCACTCCTGGCTTCTGATGGACCCCTTCTGAATCGAGGCCTCACCCGCTCGTGGCAGGAGCACGGATCCCAGCCATGGCCGCATCCATCAACCTCTCGATCGCACCCTCCATCTGGAGGCTCTCAATCGCCTCATTCAACAGATTCACGAGATCTAACCTTCCCTTCTTCACGGCAATGCCGAAGGGCTTCGGATCGAACCGCTCGCCGATCGCAATGATCTCAAAGTCGTCTGGATGGGGAGATGCATCCTTCAGACACGTCAGATTGATCCGGTCATTGGATGCTGCATCGGCGTCGCCTCGCGCCACCGCCTCCAGGTTTCCGGCACTCAACGGAGTCTCGACCAGCGTGGTGCCCGGGAGTGAGGCCAGAGAGGCCCGCATGCGGCGGATCGAAACCGAACCCGCTGTGGCGGCAATGCGCTTGCCCGCCAGATCTTCGAAACCGTGGATGCCGGATCCCTTCCGCACCAGGATCGCCTCCTCCGTCACCCAGTAGGGGACGGTGAAGGCAACCTGTTCAGCACGATCCGCTGTGATGGTGAGCTGGGACACCACGCAATCGACGCGATCATCCTGCAGCGCCTGGATGCGCTGATCGTCGGTCACCTGCACGAAGTCGACACGATCGCCGGAGCCCAGAAGCTTTACCGCAATCGCTCTGGCGAGATCAGGCTCGAAACCCTCGATCGCCCCGGTCTGAGGGTTTTTGTAGCCCATGCCGGGAATGTCGTAAGAAACACCCACGGCCAACCTCTGCCTCGATTGAAGCGATTCCATCCATTCCTCCCAGCATTGCTTCAGGGGTGAGGCGCAGATCAGCCGCTCCCAATCAACAGAGTATCTCCTGCCAGTTCCATGGGGGTCTCCCGATCAGGGATCCCTAGGGGAAGGGCACCCCCTGGGTTTCCAGATACACGGCATACACCGACTGACTCGCCGTGATGAACAGTCTGTTCCGCCGGCTCCCGCCGAAACAGAGATTGGAAACCACCTCCGGAAGGTGGATCCTGCCGATCAGCTCTCCCGCAGCAGAGAACACGCAGACACCGTCGAGGCTGGGATCGGCCCAGCCGCTGCTCACCCACACATTCCCATCCAGATCGCACGCCAGGCCATCCGCCATGGCAGGCCCCATGTCGCAGAACACGCGCCCATGGGCCAGCCTTGCATTTTCGATCACGTCGTACACCAGGACCCGGCGCGGATGGCCCGGCTTGTGGGAGGCACCCGTGCCGTGTCCGTGATGTAGAGCTGCTGGTAATCCGGCGAAAAGCAGAGCCCGTTGGGTTTCTCGATGTCGTCTGCCACCACGCTTGCCTCGCCGGTCGCCGGGTCGAGCCGGTAGACATTGGCGGGCAACTCGAACGCAGCGCGGTTCCCCTCGTAATTCACAAGGATGCCGTAGCCGGGATCGCTGAACCAGATGTGGCCATCCGGGTGAACCACCACATCGTTGGGTGCGTTCAGCCTCCGGCCCTGATATCGATCCATCAGCACGGTGACGCTGCCGTCGTACTCGGTGCGGGTGACGCGCCAGGAGGCATGTTCGCAGCTGATCAGCCGCCCCTGCCGATCGCGGGTGTTGCCATTGCAGTAGTCGGACGGACTGCGATAGACACTCACACGATCGTTGTCTTCACACCAGCGCAGGATTCTGTTGTTCGGAATGTCGCTCCAGAGCAGGTAGCGACCATCGCCGAACCACACCGGCCCCTCGGTCCAGCGGGCGCCGGTGTGGATCCGTTCCACCGCTGCATTGCCGAGCACGTAGCGCTGGAACGCAGGGGCAACCACTTCGATGGCGGGATCCGGGTAGTGCACCGGGCCTGCCCGCCAGTCCCCGTTTGTCGCCGGCGTCATCACCGCTCCGCACCCCATCACCGTTGTAGCCATCGGCTGGTGGACGGACCACTGGCACCCGGGGATGGTTCAGGATCCAGCGGTCCTTCAGCCAAGCCGGCCCTGGATCCGCACGAGGAGCGCCAGCAGCAGGGCCAGCACAAGCAGGCTCAGCCCCAGCGGCACCTGGCTGCCGCCGTGCAGAGCCACGGCCAGGGCAACCAGCAGGGCCGTGCCCTCCTGCTGCAGGAAGCCGGTGAGCGCTGAGGCCTGACCGGCCCGTTCGGGAAAGGCCTGCATCGGCAGAGCCAGGCCGAGCGGCACCACCACGCCCACACCCACGACCACCACCAGCATCGGCAACAGCAGGCTGAGCGGATCGAAGCGGCCCGCCAGGCCGAGCAGCAGCATCACGGCGGCGCCGCCCACCGAGGTGGCCGCTCCCGCCCAGAGCAGGCGCTGCTGACCCAGACGCTCCACGTTCCAGGTGAGCGCCAGTGAGCCCAGCAGATAGGCGGCGCTGAGCAGGAGGTTGAGGTTGCCGTAACCAGCGGTGCTGAACCCGAAGCGGCGCTCGAAATCGAAGGGGCTGGCGGCGTCGTAGCCCGCCACCAGACCTGTGCCGAGGGTGGCGATCAGCGCCGGCACCAGGAAGCGGGGATCCCTGAGAAGCTTCCCGTAGCCCGGAAGCAAGCCCCGGAGGTTCCACTGGGTGGTGGGAACGGGAGGGCGCACACGCGTTTCCGTCAGGTTCCGTGCCAGATAGGCATAGGTGAGGCCGCCCAACACGGCCAGCAGCCCGTCGTCACCGCGCCAGGAGCCGAGCCGGCCGATCCAGCCCCCCAGGAACGGCGCCACCCCCAGGGCCACGGCGTAGCTCATGGCCACAACCCCCATCGCTCGGGCCAGCTCCCTGCCGCTGGCCACATCCCGCAGACAGGCCCGCGACACGCTGGTGCCGCAGCCAGCGGCCACCCCCTGCAGCAGTCGCAGCACCAGCAGGGCCCCGAACCCGGGCACCATCACCAGCGCCAGACTGATCAGGCTGTACAGAGCTACACCGCCAAGGGCAACCGGTCGACGCCCATGGCGGTCCGCCAACGGCCCCCAGAGCAGTTGGGACAGGCCGTAGCCGAGCGCATACAGGGTGATCGATCCCTGGGCGTCGGCGTCACTGACGCCGAACTCCGCGGCCATCGCCGGCAGTGAGGGCAGGGCCATGAACAGCCCCGCCTGCCCAAGAGCGAGGCCCAGGCAGGCGTAGAGGGTCTGGGGCCGACCGGGCGCAGCAGCGCGTGGGATCATCCGAGGAAACACTCCAGGCGGGCCAAGGATCAGGAGGGCATCAGCTTCGTCGCCTCTTGATTAGGAATGGTTCAGTGGTTCTGATTCTGATGCGCCTCCTCCGCACGCAGAGGATCCTCACTGACACGTCCGGGCCTGAGGCGTTCCGCTGGAAAGGTTTCGAAACTGCGATGACGGGCGATCAGCAGGCCAGGAGTTCTGCGTGGGTATCGACCCTGCTGTGGGTCCAACAGCGAGGGGAGCCGGCAAGCTTGTTGCCTTCGCCGCCATCCAGCTGGGTTGCCAACCTGATCCGGACAACTCCAACCATCCAAAGGTGGGCATGAAACCCTCAGCGGCAGCTCAGATGACATCCCTGATGGCGGCTTCCTCCAGGACTTGGAGGTGATCTTCTCGATGCCGCAGCGCAAGAGCGGCAGCCAGCACTTTGGCTCGCGCCTGCTCTGGCTCGCCGATGCAACCCTTCCGCTCTGATGCAAAGGATCTGCCGGAGCTCTGGAGCCTGGGGTAATGGGCGTGGGCGCCGGAACACGGCGCCCGAGGAGGCGACGAACTCAACCGGATCGAGGCCGGAGCCAACTACGGCTGCTGATCTCAGGCAACAGGGGCCAGCGGAGCACCGGTCGAGTCCACATTCCAGGGAAGGTCGAGGACCACGGAGCTGCAGCTTCCATCCTCAAACCGGATGGTCAGTTGAACCTTGCCGGCGATCTCACGGACCCTCCAGCCATATCCATGCTGCTGCTTGGTGGCGACCAAAAGATAGACCACCCACCTCACGCTGGGGCAGTTGGAGAAGGTCAGACATGGGCGTCATCGCCACTCCTCCCGGCAAGAACTCCATCGTAAGCGTGGTCAAAGCCGGGCAAAGGGACTGAAGAGATGGATGCCCATGAGTCAGGTGGTCAAGCGGCTGATCGACGCCGAGATGATGGGCGTTCAATGCCTAACAACCAATGCCTTCCGACTCAGCTTGATGAGGTCATGGGTTTCAAGCAACCGGTTCAGCTCCGGCAGAACGAAGCAACAGAGCGGTGAGATCCTGGTTGCCGATGTTACCCGTGGCCACAAGCAGAAGCCTGGCGGGAGTGCCGCGCAAGAGATGACTGCGGACGACATCTGCATCCTTACAGAAGACAATCCTCACAGCGATATCGTCAATGGAGGAAATCATGTTGTCAGCGCTAAGATTCCCGTCATGTAGATCAAGGGTGTGTAGGACGTCGCAACCCACTTGTTCCAGCGGCCGAACGAGCGATCGTGGCAACTGGGCATCCAGCAGGATCCTCATGCAGAGAGGAGGTCAACCCGCTGAATCCGGGAAAGCTGGGTTGCGTACTCAAGCACTGCCGTGATGTCTTCAGCCTCGAGACCTGGATAATCAGCGAGAATGTCAGCCGCACTCATCCCTGCTGACAACAGTTCGAGCACCATCTCCACGGGATAACGCAACCCGCGGATGGTTGGCTTGCCATGGCAGATCTCAGGGTTGATGGTGATGCGCCCAAACTGGTCTGTCATGACGGTGGTGTGCAGGCCAGCTACGGCCACCACGAAGCAGGCTGAGTCTTCTGCGCGCCGGAGAGCAGCGGCCGGGTGCTGCTGGAGAACAAGCTGGCGCTCTGCATCGCCGATGCCTACCCGGTGAGCGAGGGGCACAGCCTGGTGATCCCTCGTCGACATTTGGTGGACGGGATGGCTCATTCCAATGGCAACGCCAGCGCCAGGGCCGGCCAGTCATCCTTGTCGCGGACCCTCGCCAGGGCCTCCTCCCTGGCCGACCCCAGCACGCTGTTTTCCACAACCTGGACCATCAACAGCATGGGCGTCTTTTCCGCCAGGCCTTGAAGTCGGCACTGAGCTCGTCTTCGCTCAAGCCGAGACGCTCCAGTTCAGCCTGCATCAGCCGGCCAGCCTCCAACACCTTGTCCCGATCACTCAGGTTGCCTTGCTGGGGCAAGGGCACGTAGAGGCCCCTGGCTCAGACCACCAAGCCAAGGATCTGCCCCACGATCGCCAGCGCCTCCTCCAACTGGGAGTCCTGCAGACGTCCGATTGGATGGGGGCGTGCACCCCTGGCGCGCCAGTCGAAGGATTTGAGTTGCTGGCACAGCACATAGCGATGGGCACCCGGCCGATCGGGGATGGGGCCCAGATCCACGGCAAGGGTGGAACCACGGTTGGTGGGAGCTGAGGTCATCGCGCAGCCCACAACCAGGCCCACGGTGGAGTGGAAGGAAGCGGTGGACAGCACCGCAAAGGGATGGTGATCCTTCATCTCGCGGCCGGCCTGGGGGTTGTGGTCGATCCAGATCACGTCACCGCGATCGGGCACCCACGCCTGGCCTCCTCGGCGGGGGCTCACTCGACGACCTCAGCTCCGAGGGGAGGGAAGGCCATGGCCTCCGTGGGTTCGCCAGGCATGGGCTCGTAGGCCGCCAGCCGTTCGGCCAGAGACAGGCGAGGCTGAACCGGCCGGATCAGTACCCCACCGTCCACGACGGAGAGTTCCACGGCCTGATCTTCCTGCAGCCGAGCCTCCCGGGCGATGGCTGCAGGCAGGCGAATGCCAAGGCTGTTGCCCCAGCGGCGCAGAGCCTGGCGCGAAGGGGTGGCGGCCATGGACATCAGGTGTTTAGACAGAAGTATAGACGCCTCAGGCAGCTGGGGCGGCACAGCCACGCCTGGAGCCGGGTTGGCTGCAGCCGGCAAACGCCCACACCAGAAGGGATCCCTCCAGGGGCGCCAGCCTGACGGGCCGCACAAAACCACGCCTGGCCCACACGCCCGGGCCCGTGGAACGGCAGGGCCTACCGGGAGGGGCGGTTGCTGGATGGCGCTCTCTGAGCCGGAAGGCCTGCTGAAGATCGCCACTGCCGACCTGGAGACGGCTGAAGCCAGCAGCCCAGGCTCCCCAGCGGCACAAGGCCGATGTCGGATTCAGCGATAGCTGAGGAACTCCTGCACAGTCATGCCGATGTCTTTCGCGATTTGACGGAGCAGCGGTGGCGCAATGTCGCGACCCTTGTGGGCAGGAACGGTGGTGCAGCGGCCACCTCCGATGGCGTGAGAACCGGGGTTGAGCCCACGCTCAGGCAGGCACCACGATCTGCTGCAGGCCCACGAAATCGCTCTCCAGGACAGGCTCGCCGTCTTCCAGCAGCATGGCGATCACCTCCTGGAGGTTGGCCTGCAGTTCATCAAGGGTCTCCCCCTGGCTGTGGGCGCCGGGGAAGCCAGGAACGTGGCCCACGAGCAGACCGGTGTCGGGACAGCGCTCGATCACGGCGGAGAACGTGCGCACAGTCTCAACCACTCGAGGTTAATTCATCGTAGGCAGACGGCCAGAGGTGGCCGAGGGGGGCCAAGGCTTCGCCAGTGGGCTTCCACTCCACCAGTGCCACTACCGTCTCAGCCCGCAACCTTCGCCCCATGCCCCCACACCCCTCCCCCACCTACGAACGCCCCCGCGACTACATCGCCAAGCGGATCCCCATGAGCCACATCTACCA
>NZ_JAYGIC010000013.1:0-4993 GCF_034931105.1 Synechococcus sp. CCY9201
CGGCAGGTGGCGCCGGGCCATGGCAGCCAGGCCGGCTGCGGCAGCTGGCAGCAGGGCGCGCCGTCGGGTCCGCCAGTGGGTGCGCAGCTGCACCTTGGTGCTGGGGCAGGCATCTAGCGGGTCCGCCATCTCAGCGTTGGAACCAGCCCGTCAGGGCAACAGCCAGGGCATCGGCGGCGTCGTCCGGCCGCGGCGGGATCTCCAGCTGCAATTCCCGCATCACCGCCTCCAGCACCTCCTGCTTCTCGGCATGGCCCGAGCCAGCCAGGGCGAGCTTGATCTGCATGGGAGGGAATTCCACGACCGGCACCTTGAAGCGGGCCAGGGTCATCATCAGCACACCGCGCGCCTGCACCACCGAGATCGTGGTGCTGGAGCGGTAGAAGAAGAACTTCTCCACCGCCGCCAGCTGGGGCCGCCAGGTGCGGATCAGCAGCCTGAGGTCCCGGGCGATCTCCACCATCCGATCCCCCTCGCTGCGGCCCGGATCGGTGCGGATGATGCCGCAGTCGAGCATGCGCTGCAGGCCTCCACTGGTGTCGATCACGCCGTAGCCCACACGGGCCAGGCCGGGGTCGATACCAATGATGCGCATGCCGGCAGGCCGTCAGCCGGCCAGCGCCAGCTCGAAGTCGCGCCGATCGCTGCTCACAGGCCGTTCAAACACCTTGCAGAACACCTTCACCACCCGATCACCGGAATCGATCTGCTCCAGCGGGTCCTTGCGCAGGCGGTGGCGCAGGCAGCAGGCCACCACCCTGGCCACATCGTCTTCGCTCACCTCGGTGCGCCCCTCGAAGGCGGCCAGGGCCCGGGCCGCCCGGTTGGTGACGATGTCGCCGCGCAGACCGTCGACGTCGAGCTCGCCGCACACTCCCGAAATCCGGATGCGCAGGTCATCGTCGATCACCACCGATCCGAGGCGCTGCTGGGCCTCCACCACCCTCGCCTGCAGGGCCTCCTGGGTGGTCTGCACAGCGGTGTTGAAGCCATCGGGGTCGTCATCAAAGGCGGTGCGCTGATCCACCACCTGCACCCGCAGCTCGGGATCACGCACGGTGCGCACCTCCACGCTCATGCCGAAGCGATCCAGCAGCTGGGGCCGCAGTTCGCCCTCCTCGGGGTTCCCCGAACCGATCAGCACGAAACGGGCCGGGTGGCGCACGCTCACCCCCTCCCGCTCCACGGTGTTCCAGCCCGAAGCGGCCGAATCCAGCAACACGTCGACCAGATGGTCGTCGAGCAGGTTCACCTCATCCACGTAGAGCAGACCGCGGTTGGCCTTGGCCAGCAGCCCCGGCTCAAAGGCGCGCACCCCCTCGCTGAGGGCCTTCTCGATGTCGATCGTGCCGCAGAGACGGTCTTCGGTGGCGCCCAGGGGCAGGTCCACCATCGGCACCTGGCGGGCTTCGGTGGGGAGGGTTTCGCCCTGCTCAGCCCGCTGACGCACTTCGGCGCTCTGCAGGTCGGGGTCGAAGGGAGAGCTGTTGTAGGGGTCGCCCGCCACCACGTCGATTTCGGGCAGCAGGTCGGCCAGGGCCCGGATCGTGGTGCTCTTCCCCGTACCCCGGTCGCCCATGATCATCACCCCGCCGATGCGGGGATCGATCACGTTGAGCAGCAGGGCCAACTTCATCTCCTCCTGCCCCACGATGGCGGTGAAGGGGAAGACCCGGCGCTTCCGGACTTGACTCACGAGATTGCCTGCACGGTGGAGGGACGGGGCCCGCAAGGGCCGATTGGAGCGGATTGTTTCACAGGCTCTGGGGGTCAGGCTCGACCGGCAGCAGGCTGAGCACCTGCGGCGGCGTGGCATCGGCGGGGTAGATCAGCCGCACCTGGAGCTGCCGCACCTGGCCAGGCGCCAGGCTGATGCGCCCGAGAGCCGGGCCGGCCTGGCCGGCCCGCTGCACCAGATGAAAGCTTCGCCGACCGGCGGGCTTGCCGGCCGCATCGTCCAGGCCCCGCACCTCCACCGTGCCGCGGAACATCACGGCCCTCGGAAGCACTGAATTGAAGCGGAGGCCACCCTGGGCCTGGTCCGCCTTGATCGGCGATTCCAGGGCCAGTTGCAACTGGACCGGCTTGGCCGTGTCGTTTCGTAACGGCAGGCTGAGGTCGTATTCAACCCCGTAGTTCCCATGGGCCGCCCAGGCGGTGCCGGGGTAGAAGCCCGCCAGTTCCGCCGTCTGCACCTGGCCCGTGCCGAGGCTGCCCCGCTCCAGGGAGGCAATTGGCCAGGAGATCGGCGCCTGACGCACTGAGAGATAAGGGCTGCCGGGATCACTGATCTGGCCACGCCAGGTGCTGCCGGTCTGTACGCCGCTGACGCGCGAATAGATGATTCCGCCCTTATGGCCGCGGGGGGTAGGGGTGTGCTCGCGAGGGCTGAGTGGGCCCTCGAGCAGGGCCTGCCAGCTTTCGCTGCCTGGCGGGGTGTCGAGATCGCCGAAGGTGGCCAGGGTGGCCACATCCACCGGTCCATCGCTCTGAAGGCGCAACTGCAGGTTGCGGCCGTTCAGCAGCGGGTCGAGGCCACGCACGGGGATCTCCAGCACCATCAAGGTGGTGAGGCTGCCGGGCGCCAGGGTCCAGCGCTCCGGGAACAGGGGACTGCGGTAACGCTGCAGAAGCTCGGTGGCCACCCGGCTGCCTGGGCCGGAGAAGACCGGCGTTGAGCCCTGTTGCAACAACTCCGGCAGGGGCAGGAAGGGGGCGGAGGGCTGGGCCGGATCAAGCGACTGGGACAGGGCCGTGGAGCCACTGAGCAACCGCAGGGTCACCGGGTGGTTGCCGCGGGGTGCGGCCACCACGGCCAGCCACAGGGTGGAATCGAGGCTCTCCGGCTTGCCGGCATAGACGTGGTGGCTGAACAGGTCGAAGCGGCCGTTCAGGGGCAGGTTGAGGTGGGCCTGCGGTACGCCCCGTCCTGCCGGCGCGAAGGTGGACAGCAGGATCCCCGGTCCACGGATCAGTTCGGGGTTGTTGTCGTTGATCATCGGCACGGCATCGAGCCCGCCGGGGAGGGGCCGCACGCTCTGGCGCCGTAGTTGGGGCGGCGGCGGCTCCGCCGGCTTGGCATCGGCACTGGACTCCGCCTTGGGCTGCGCCGCCAGGGGCAGGGCTGCGCTCCCGCTCAGCACCAGCAGTCCCAGCAGAGGCGCTCTCAGGACGCGAAGGCACTGGACAACAGGCTTGAGGAAGGCCGGCTTTTGGCGGGTCGGCGGATGGCAATCAGGTTGCGGGCGGGCAAGGGAAGGACGCGTCATCGGCGGGCGCAGCATCGGCAGTCGGAGCAAAGACAGGGCGCCCAAGGGCGCGTTCTGGGGAGGAGGGGAACCACTCATCGGCGACCGACGAGGGTCTGGGCCACAGCACCGGCCATGGCACGGATCAGATCAGTGGAGCGGGGATCATTGAACGGACCTTTCACCATGAAGGCCGCCACCGCCCGCTGTCCGGTGGGCAACTGGATCAGGGCCGCATCGGCATAGGCGATGCCGATGTCGCCGGTCTTGTTGTAGACGGTGATCCCAAAGCTCAGCAGCTCGCTGTCGGGATCGGCGGCATCCTTGCCCAGCCCCTGGAGCAGTCCGAGAGGGATCAGGGTGTTGGTGCGAGACGTTCCCATCACCTCCCGGAAGAGGTCGCGGGCACGCTGGCTCAGCTTCTGGCCTGTGTCCACCAGGGCGATCGACTTGGCCAGATCCCGGGCACTGGTGGTGTTGGTGCCGTTCAGATCCGGCAGCCAGTTGTTCACCACCGTGGCCGGCAGCCCCAGTTGCTGGAAGCGGGCATTGAGCACCGTTTTGCCACCCACCCGCTTGATCAGCAGATTGGTGGCGCTGTTGTCGCTCACACGGATCATTTCGGTGGCCGCCTCGTAGAAGGGGAAGCGGGTACCCACGGGCCGGCTTGCCATCCAGCCGGCTCCGCCGCCCACCACCTCCTTGGTGAGGGGCAGTGGGTCGTTCCAGCGGAATTTGCCGTGGTCGTAATCCTCGAGTCCCACCAACAGGATCGGGGTCTTGATCGAGCTGGCCGCCGGCAAGGGCAGGTCAGGCTGAAGTTGGGCGAAGCGGCCGTCGTCAAGCACCAACAGAAAACCGCTGACCTTGAGGTCCTTGTGGACGGCAGCCTGCTGGCTCCATTTCTGGCTGAGGGCGGTGAGCTCCTGGCGCGGTTCGAAGCTGCCGAGCGGCAGGCTCTTGATGCCGTTCTCGGCCACCTTCGCATCGGCCAGAGGCTTCTGGATGGCGCCATCGGCCAGGCGGGGGGCCAGCAGTTTCAAGGTGGTGCCAGTGATCACCCCCAGGCCCACCCCCAGCACCAGCAGCCGCAGAACCAGCTTCAGGGGTTGCCCCCAGCGGTTGGTGCTGGATCGAGGCGGACGGCCGGCACTCACGGAGAACAGCAATGGCTGGGCTGACGCTAAGGGCTTCCCCGCCGACTCGCCCAGCGCAGCTGTCGCACCATGCCGCGCAGCAGGGCCACCTCGCCCTCGTCGATCTGGGCGCGCTGCAGCAGGGCCCGCACTTTGGCCATGCGGGCATGGGCGGTGTGCGGATAGAGAAACCCCACCTCCAGGAGCAGCTCCTCGGCATCCTCCAGGCTGGCCTCCAGGGCTGCCCGGGTGGCGGGATCACCGGGATCCTCCGCCCCGACGGTGCCGGGAGGAGAGGACGTTGGTCCCCCCGCGCTGCGCAGGCCGTGCAGCTCGTGCAACACCACCGCCACGGCATGGGACAGGTTGAGCGAGGCGTAGGCGGCGCCCGTGCCGATCTGCAGCAGCCGGCCGGCCTGCAGCAACTCGTCGTTGCTGAGGCCCCGATCCTCACGACCGAAGACCAGGGCCAGGGGTGCCGCCATCGCCGCCTGGGCCGAGGAGGGTGCGGTCGGCCCCGACGCTGCTGAGCCCCCCAGCAGCCAGCGCAGGGCCTCGCCTGGAGGCAACAGCGGCAGGGGTGGCGCGTCGAGCCGGCCGCTGGTGGCC
>NZ_JAYGIC010000014.1:0-3312 GCF_034931105.1 Synechococcus sp. CCY9201
CCATGCTCCTTCTGTCCACATCGAGGACAGCGGAATCCCTCCGGCCAGCGAGCTGCCTCAAGGGCAGCCTCGCATTTCTCCTCGGTGCCGTAGAGATCTATGAACTGGGGCACGGACATTCCAGGCTGGAATTGGATTCGGTTCATAGCCATGGCGTCGCCCCTGGTACGTAGGTACCACTCTAGAGTCGTCCGGGCTGGCTGCGGCGCTTGCTACCTAATCAAGTTTTCTTTTGGGGTTCGCGAATTATTCATGGATCAACGCCGGGGCTAGACCGCAGCCTGAGAAGGCGTTCAATTGCAGCACACTTTGTTCCGGATGGCTTCGGCTTTGGTAATCTGCGGGAAGACTTTTCGTTGAGATTCAAGGAAAGGCATGGTTTGGTTTATGCTGACTATGCGTTGGATGGCGAATTTCGGCAAAACAATCCCGCAGTGCTGGCCTCGGGAGTCGCCAGGGGAAAGGCCGCCTTTGATTTGAGGTCCTTCCTGAAGCTTCCATGGTAGTTGACCTTCCGGTTTCGGGCTTTGCATTCATGGCTCTGGAGTGCACAGCGTCAGGTTCAAGCGGGCCGGGCACGTGACTTGTGCCTCCCCTGGGTTGAAGCATCCAATCCTGAACTGCTGGTCATGAGGCGTGCGGTATTTTTTGAGCGGCTGCTTGCCGTGGCTGACCGATTCTGGAGATCTGAGCCTGTGAGCCTCCTGGAGGCTTCAGTTATCAAGGCAGGGCACGCGATCGCAGTCTGCTTGTTCTGCGTCTTTTCCTGGAATCGGGGACGCTGAGGTGATTAAGCTGCAGGATGATGATCCCTTGCTCTCTCGCCATGGAAGCCCGTTGGAATGATGCCGTCATCGCCAGTAGTGACGACATCGTCAAGTTGGAGGGCAATGCCTACTTCCCGGCTGAGTCGCTGAATGCTGTCCATTTCCGTCCCTCGTCGCACCGCAGTATCTGTGGGTGGAAGGGAGAAGCGCATTACTACGACGTGGTGGTCGGCGACCAGGTGAATGCGAACGCCGCCTGGTTTTATCCCGACCCCAAGAGTGCCGCCGCTGAAATCCGTGGCCGGGTTGCGTTCTGGAAGGGCGTATCGGTGAGCTGAGGAGCTCGGCGCCACCAGATCCCTTCACGTGGGAAGCACCGCATCGCGAGGCAGGCGAGTTGGTGCTTGGTCACAACAGCCAGCCTGGTCTCAGCAGCAACACCAGGGCCAGGGCCACCATCACAACTCCGCTGATCAGCTTGAGCAGTCGGCCGGTTCGTTCGGTGAGTTTGTTGCTGCTCAGGGCCACGACGGCCAGCCCCACCATGAGGCTGTCGTCGGCGATGTAGCCCAGGATGTAGAGCCCCAGATAACCGTAGTGGGCTGCGGCGGGAAGGTTCTGCTGGGCGAGCACGGCGGTGTAGAGCGCCGGAAGCCCGGCGGTGCAGAGCAGTTCCACCAGGTTCACGACCACCGCCAGCGCCGCGACCGCCGCCAGGGCCGGCAGCAGGGTCTGGCGCTGGATCACTCCGCGCATGCGGGCGTAGATCCCCGGTTTGGCCGATGCCGGAATCGACAGGCTGAAGTTCGGACCCTCGCGCCGGATTTCCAGCAGGTTCACCATCCCCACCACCAAGGCCAGCCCCGCCAGCGTCAGCCGTAGCCAGGTACTCCAGCCCAGCAGCAGGAACACATTCAGCCAGGCAGCCATGAAGGCGAAATACACCGCGCCGCTCACCAGCACGAAGGTGCCGGCCACCAGGGCCATGCGGCGCCGGTCGTGCCAGTGCACCAGCAGGGAGAGCAGGAACAGCAGCACCCACATGGCGCAGGGGTTGAAGCCATCCAGCAGGCCCATGGCGAGGGTGAACAGCGGCAGCCCCAGCCGGCCCACATCCAGCTCCCCGAAGGGGCCCAGCCGCAGGGGTTCCAGCCTGGGCTGGTCGCGGCTCACCAGGGCCAGCAGCTCCTGGCCACGGCCTTGCGGGCTGTCGAACCCCACCAGCACCTGGCCGTCGATCACAAAGGTGGGAACCCCCGGCGTCTGGACCCCCGCCTGCTGGGAGTACCGGGTCAGATCAGCGAGCGCCGCTGGATCGGTGTCGATCGATCGGATCCGCACCACCAGCTCCGGGCGCTGCCGCTGCAGGGCCGGCAGAAAGGCCTTGGCCTGGGCGCAGTGGGGGCAGCCGGGCCGAACGAACACCTGCAGCGCCGAGCTCTCTGCGTCGGGACGTGCGGAGTTCCCCTCCAGGGACAACGCTGTGCCCGTGAGGCTGCCCATGGCCAGCAGCAGGCCGAGCAGCCCCAGCAGCCAGAGCTGCAGCTGCCGTTTCAGACGTAGGGCCATGGTTCAGACGAAAGGCCATGGTCTGGTGATAGGCCATGGTCAGCCGAAAGGCCATCGCACGGCTCTTCGTTTAGAAGCCGAACAGTGGCGTGGCCCGGAAGATCACGGGGTCTTCGCTGTTCGGAGCGACCGGACCGATCGGGTAGGGCGGTGCGGAGAAAAATTCCAGGGTGATGGGCGGCTCCAGGAAGCCGGCGAAGAACACGTTCGCGAACGTGCCATCACGCAGAGAAAATTGAAATCCGGCACTGGTGAGTTGCGCCCTCTCCCTGTCGTCATCGTTCTGCCGGATCCGGTTGTCGCCGTTGTAGGGCTCGCCGGTGATCGGATCGATGTTGCCGGGAATGGCCTTCCCCGCCGGCCACAGTCCATCAATCCGGACGCGGTTGCGACTGCCCTGGATCCGCTGGATGGCGTAGAAGTCTTGGGAGTCGGGATCAATGTCGCTCAGGAACTGGCCGCTCGCCCGGATCGTCCGGCCCGTGTCGCTGTCGATGCCCACATAATTCCAGCTCCAGAGGATGGAGTTGAACAGGTTGCTGGTGAGGGCATCGGGAGCGGACATGGCTGGATCACACGCAGGATTGGCTGGAGGGCCCAGGCCACAGATCAGGGGTTAGGGATCAAGGGCAATGGATCGCCACCGACAGTGCCACCCTTGATGAACGCTACGGCGGGATCAGGGCACCGTGGCGGCAGCGGTGCTGAGCTTCCGGCATTGGCATGGTTGAAACCCGTGAGGCCTGCCACTGCGTTCGCGATGCCCCATTCCCGCAGGACGCGACAGAACTGGCCGCTCGCAGGCCGCCTGGGGCGGAGCCGGGTTTCCCTGATCCGGCTTGGCGCGAGCCTGGTTGGGGTGCTGCTGCTGGCGACGCTGTGGTCAACGCCGATCACCGGCCGCGACCTGAGCTTTCCCCTGCAGGCCGGCCAGTCCTACCCCGGCGCCGCCCAGCGGCTGGCGGCGGCGGGTTGG
>NZ_JAYGIC010000015.1:0-67716 GCF_034931105.1 Synechococcus sp. CCY9201
GCGCCACGCGCGCGCTGAATGCGCTCCTCGGCCTGGCGCACCAGCGCAATCATCCGCCCGTAGCTCTGCTGGGCCGTGGCACCGAAGGAGAACAGGCCGTGCTGGAGCAGCACCATGCCCTCCAGCTCGATGGACTGCTCAGCCGCGGCGGCGGCGGCCTCCGCATAGGCCCGGGCGGCGGCGAGGGCCAGATCGAAGCCGGGCATCACGTAGGGCACCAGGGCCACCCGGGGGCCGTACAGCTCCCGGCAGAGGGCCGCCGCATCCGGCTGATCCGCCAGGGCCAGCAGGGCGGTGGCGTGGGTGTGGTCGACGAACTTGTGGGGCAGAAACGCATGCAGCAGCGCCTCCACCGAGGGGTTGGGGGCCGCCGGATCGATCAGGTTGCGGCGCTGGGCGGCCACCATGTCTTCGTCGCTGAGGGCCTTCAGGGCCCGCAGGGCCTGCAGAGGCTCCAGCCGCACGGCCGGGTGCCCCGGTGGCTCGATCGTGGCCAGATCCCAGCCGGATCCCTTGACGCACAGCACCGGGATCGACTCCCCCAGCAGGCCGGTGCAGCGGGTCTTCACCGAGGTGTTGCCGCCACCGTGCAGCACCAGCTCCGGATCGGCGCCCAGCAGGCGGGCCGAGTAGGTGCGCAGGGCCAGGTCTTCGCTGACGCCCTCGGCGCCATAGCGGGCGACCGCCGCGGCCGCGTCGGCATCCGACCACCGGTTGAGCACGGGCATGGGCGGCGGCCTGGGGGCACAGGGGACGGACCGAGGCTACGGATCGGAGATCTCATCACCCAGTCGGAGTGGGAAAGGCCGCAGAGCCAGGTCGATCCTCAGATCCGCAGGCATTCGTCGTTGGCTGGGATATCCATCCACTCGGGCAGGCAGTCCAGATCCGCCGGCTTTGGATAGGTCCAGCCTGGGGGAGAAGTGGGATTGACGCAGGCCTCTCCAATGGCCAGGAAGCCCTCCGGGCAGGCACCCTGACCATCAGGCGACACCACCTGCGCCCGACTCGGCAGGCCACCCGCCAGGAAGAGAAACACAGCGGCGGCAGTCACCGCCCCAGTGGAAGCGACTCTGACGCTGGAGGCCTCGACAGACAGGTGAACAGCGCGAGAGTCACGTGGGTCGGCAAAAGCCACGGCAGCCCATTTCTCCGGCACGGCCTCAGGCTAGGCAGCCCAGGTCCTCTCGGACATCAGGCTGCTCGCGGTGCTGCACCGCACGATCTTGCGTGGCAGGCTTGGGTTCGGCCACGATCGGCTCCCCGTGCCCCTTCCCACGCCTCCGGTGCCGTCAGAACGGCGCATCCGCCGGGAAGCGCTGCTCACAGGCATCACGATCTTCTCGGTGGCCGCCGCGGCCCTCACGGTCACCTATCGGGTCGCCACCCGCACGATGCAGAACCAGCTGCGGGAGCATCTGCGCAGCCTCGCCAGCATCGCCGCCGCCGAGATCGACACCAAGGCCATCGCCCAGCTGCAGCGGGCCGATCAGCTCGGCGGCCCGCTCTACCAACAGGTGAGCCAGCCCCTGATCCAACTGCGCTCGGAGGTGCCGGAGATCTACTACGCCTACACCCTTCGGCCCTCCTCCGAGGGCCTGCGCTTCGGCGTGGACACCTCGTACTACGTGAAAAACCATGGCGACGACACGGACGTCGCCAAGCTCGGCGAGCTGTACACCGACGCACCCCCAGCGGCCAAGCGGGCGCTCCAGCAGGGAACAACTCAGGTGAGCCAGACCCCCTACACCGACAGGTGGGGCACCTTCCTGAGCAGCTACGCACCGTTCCGCAATGCAAGCGGCCAGGTGATCGGCCTGGTTGGCCTCGATCTGTCCACGACTCAGATCGAGGAAAAGGTGCTGCCGCTGCGGATCACCCTGATCCTCGCTCTTGTCGGCAGCGGCGGCCTGGCCTTTCTGGCGGGCTTCGATGCCTATCGATCCTTGAAGGCCCGAGCCCAGGCCCTGCTGGAACAGACGGAGGCACGCCAGCTGGCGGAGGCCGCCGCTGCCGCTGCCGACCTGGCCAACCAGGCCAAGACCGACTTCATCGCCACCCTCAGCCACGAAATCCGCACGCCCCTCAACGGCGTGCTGGGCATGACCGATCTGGTCCTGGCCAGCGAGCTCACCGATCACCAGCGGGAGTGCCTCGACACGGTGAAAAGCAGCGGCAAGACCCTGCTCAGTGTGCTCAACGACATCCTCGATTTCTCCAAGATCGAGGCCGGCCGGCTCGAGCTTGAGGAGCAGCCCTGTGCTCTGCGCCCCCTGATCGAAGACGTGCTCGATCTCTATGCCCCCCAGGTACGGGAAAAGCGGATCGAACTTGTGCTGTTGCTGGCCCCGGAAGTACCCAGCGTCATCCTCACCGACCCCACCCGCCTGCGCCAGATCCTGATGAACCTGGTGGGCAATGCCACCAAATTCACAGAGCGGGGAGAGATCGTGGTGGAGGTGACCAGCCATGGATCCCTGCCTGAGGACCATTGCAAACTCGAGATCACCGTGCGCGACACCGGTGTCGGGATTCCTGCCGATCGCATCGCCCGCCTGTTTCAGGCCTTTTCCCAGGCCGACGCCTCCACCACGCGCATTCATGGCGGTACCGGCCTTGGCCTGGTGATCTGCCGGAGACTGGCCCGCGCCCTCGGTGGAGACATCAGCGTGACGAGCACCGAGGGAGAAGGCAGTGTCTTTTCTCTGACGTTCCGAACCCAGGCCATCCCGCTCAGTGATCCTCTCCCCCAGGCAAGGCTCTTGGAGAAGCGCGGCGTTCTGATCGCGATGGCCAACCCCACCAATCAGCGCCTGCTGGAAAGCCACTGCCGCCTCCTCGGGATGGTGCCCCACGCAGCCTCAACGGCAGGCGAGGTCCTGGGCCAGCTGGAGAAACAGACGATCGAGGCTGTGGTGCTGGACACAGCCCTGCCCGGAGAGGGAATCAGCACCCTGGTGACGACGCTGAGGGAGCGATCGGACCGGCAGCCTCGGCCCGTGATCGTGATCCGCTGGGTGGGGGAGGAGGTGGATGGGAGCAACGTCCAGGCCGTGCTGAGCAAGCCGGTCAAACCGGTCGCCCTGGGGCAGATTCTGATGCGATCGCTGGAACCACCCCCAACAGACGGCGACGGCGCCGCCGTGGCGAGCGGCCCGTCTCCTGACCAGCCGGTTCGGGGCACGATGGCGGAGAGCCACCCCCTGCGGGTGCTGGTGGCGGACGACAATGCCGTCAACCGGCGGGTCTGCGAACTGGTGCTGCGCCGCCTTGGCTACACCCCCAGCTTCGCCGTCGACGGGGAAGAAGCGGTGACCATGCAGGCCACCGAGCAGCCGGATCTGATCCTGATGGATCTGCACATGCCGCGGCTCGATGGCCTGGAGGCAACACGGCGGATCCGCTCCAGCAGTGGCGATCCGATTCATCCCTGGATCCTGGCGGTCACGGCCGATGTCGCCCCCAGCACCTGCCGCGCCGCCCTCACTGACGGCATCAACGACTTTCTCAGTAAACCGATTGAAACGGACGCTCTGGTCGCCGCCATCCACCATGCCTATGCGGTTCTGCATCCAGGACTCGATCAGGCCCGGATCGATCAGGCATAGAGGGTCTGCAAACCTGCTTCGCTGGCGGGAGCCACACCGCGCTCGGTGATCAGGCCCGTCACCAGCCGGGCCGGCGTCACATCGAAAGCGGGATTGAAACCGGCGCTGCCAGCGGGGGTGAGCTGCACCGTGACCGCTTCTGCAGCGACGCGGCCCTGGATGGACGTCACTTCAGCGGCCGAGCGCGCCTCGATCGGGATCTCCGCCACGCCATCGGCCAGGGTCCAGTCGATCGTGGAGGCCGGCAGGGCCACATAGAAGGGGACGCCGTTGTCGTGGGCGGCGAGGGCCTTGAGATAGGTGCCGATCTTGTTGCACACGTCGCCGCGGCGCGTGGTGCGGTCGGTGCCCACGATCACGACATCCACCTGGCCGTGCTGCATCAGGTGTCCACCGGCGTTGTCGACGATCACGGTGTGGGGCACGCCCTCCTTGCCGAGCTCGAAGGCGGTGAGGCTGGCGCCCTGGTTGCGCGGGCGGGTCTCATCCACCCACACATGCACGGCCAGGCCAGCCCGGTGGGCCTTGTAGATCGGCGCCAGGGCCGTGCCCCAGTCGACCGTGGCCAGCCAGCCGGCGTTGCAGTGGGTGAGCACATTCAGAGGCTGGCCCTGCCGCTCAGCCGGCCGGGCCAGCGCCAGCCCCTGCAGGATCTTCAGCCCGTGGGCTCCGATCGCCTCGCACATGGCCACATCCTCTTCCGCGATCGCCGCGGCCTCCTCCCTGGCGACCGCGGCCCGCTCGGTCTCCGGCAGTGGAGCCACACGATCCCGCACCCGCTCCAGGGCCCAGCGCAGGTTGATGGCAGTCGGACGGGTGGCGTTGAGCTGCTCGAACGCCACCGCCAGCGCCCCATCGCTCGGATCTGCCTGCAGGGCCAGCATCAGGCCATAGGCGCCCGTCACACCGATCAGCGGCGCGCCACGCACCACCATCGTGGCGATGGCCTCGGCGGCCTGCTCGACGGTGGAGAGCGAGCGGGTCTCGAACTGGTGGGGCAGCCGCGTCTGATCGATCACACCGATCGAGCGACCCCCCGGCTCCAGCCAGACGGTGCGCCAGGCCTTGCCGTCGATGTTCATGGGAGTGGGCGCCGAGGAAGCGGCGATGGGTTGAGGCCCCGATCATCGCGGCCGGCGCGAACGACAATGGGCAACCTCAGCAGCTCTGCCTAGCTTGCGAACAGGACGGGCGCAGCGGGGGATCACGATGATCGAGACGATCGAAGGTCTGCCGGAGGGCACCCTGGGTTTCGCCTTCAGCGGCCAGATCAGTGGCCACGACTACGACACGGTGCTCGTCCCCGCCATGGAGCGGGCCATCGAAGAGCACGACCGCATCAAGACCCTGCTGCGCTTCGGGCCGGCCTTCGAGGGCTATGACCTCGCCGCCGCCTGGGACGACACCCTGCTCGGCCTGCGCCACTGGCGCGGCTTCGAGCGGATCGCGGTGGTGAGCGATGTGCCCTGGCTGCGCACCACCATCCGGGCCATCGGCGCCCTGCTGCCCTGCCCGATCCGCAACTTCCCGACGGAGCAGGAGCAGGAGGCCCGGATCTGGCTGGGCGAGTCGCTGGGCAGCATCCATCTCGATGAACACAACGGTGTGATTCAAGTGCGCCTGATCGGCAGGCTGGAGCCCAGTGCCTACGACCACATCGACGCAGACATCGCCGCCCTGTTCAGCCGGGTGACGCCGGTGAAACTGCTGCTCGATCTGCGCGACTTCGACGGCTGGTCGGGCCTGGCCGCCCTCGGTGAGCATCTGTCGCTGATCCGGGAGCATCGCAGCGCCCCGCGCCGGGTGGCCGTGGTGGGCCAGCAGAACTGGCAGAAACTGGTGCAGAAGCTGCTGTCGCGCTTCACGTCGGCGGAGACACGCTTTTTTGATGTGGCCCACAGCGCCCAGGCGGAACTGTGGCTCCAGGGCAATGGGGAGTCAGTGCGCGAGGCCGGGATCAGGCAGCCGCACGACGCCTGATCCCGGCCAGCCGGCGCAGAAACGCTCGCTTCTTCACGATCCTGAGATCGCGGTGGCGTTGGGCTGGGGGTAGAGGGTCTTCGTGGGCTGACCATGGCACCAAGAGATGCACTTGCAGCCCTGTCACTCCATCATGTCTCCCCTCATCCTCTGACCCAACCCATCCCACCGATCACACCTGAACCATGCCGCAGCGCATTCCCTTGAGCACCGCCTGGAGCCGGTTGTGCACGTTGAGGGTCTGCAGCAAGCGCTTGGTGTAGGTGCGGGCGGTTTCATCACTCACCACCAGTCGCTTGGCGATCTCCCGATCGCTGAGGCCACTGGCGAGCAGGTCGAGAACTTCATACTCACGCGGCGTGAGTCTGGGACAGCTCAGGTAGGGAAGAATGCCCGTCCGCAGGGAGGGGCTGCGGTAGGAGTGCCCGCCCAGCACCGCCATCACGGCGGCCTGAAGCGGTTGCTGATCATCCACGAAATCCGCCTCGGCGACCACGGCTTCCAGCCATGGTGCTTCGATGCACTCGGCAGGAATAGCATCCCCCAGCGCCAGGATCACGGCATGAAGTTTCGGATGAAGCTGGCGGGCCTGACGCACCAGATCGAAACCATTGCCACTTTCCAGATAATCGGTACAGACGAGCAATTCATAGGGATCACTGGCTTCCGCCGCCAGATAATCCAGGCACATCTCCTGATCGGTCACAGCACAGGTGATGCGGGAATACCCCCCGAAGCTGCGGCACAAGGCCCGCAGCAGAAAGCGACCTTTGGCCACCACCGCAACACGGCCCGGAATCTCGATCGATTCGAGACCCTCCTCAGGGGTGCCAAGACCAGCATTGGCCAGAAAGGGCGTGAGATCCATGCTCCGCGGATGGCCCCTGGCTGGGAGCAATGAAAGCCTGGGCAAACTTAGGCGTTGGGCGGCAGGCGCTGCGAGGTCTGACAGATCCCAGGACCAGCCCCCAAAGCCCTGAATCGATGGGCAGCTTCTGACATCTCAGGGACGTCTGCTCATCTGTCGCCGCAGGATCCCAGCGCCGCCCGGCGAACCTGCAGGGTGGAGTCTCCCCGCACGCTGCATCGATGACCGACGCTCCCTATCTCGTGGCCCTGGCCCTGGTGGAGTTTGGGGGGAAGCGTGCGCTGCCTCTTTCCGGAAAATCGCAGTCAGCAGCTGCTGCTGACGCCATCGATCCCGGCGATGACGGTCGCACCCTGGCGTTGGAGCTGCTGCTGCGCCTCTGGCAGCGCAGCGACGAAGGCCCTCTGCAACGGGCCGCTGGGGATCCCAGCCTGCTGCTGGTCGAACTGCCGATGGAGTCGATGCGCGACCAGCTGCCACAACTGAAGGCGAACTGGGTGGGTGGAGGTGACACGGAGGCGTTGCTCAGCAGCCTTGGGGACCTGGCCATCAGGGCCTGGCGGATCACGATCGCCAAGTACGAGCCGGTCAGCTTCATGGCCTGGCCTTGATCGAGCCCATGCAGCCGGGGCCGATACCCCCGCCTGGGGACTGGTCGAGGAACCCAGCGGCATTTCAGGATGAATTGGCGGTCACAGGGGACTGATGGAGGAGGCGACTGCACAACCAGTGCCGTCATCGTTCAGCCAGCCAGGAGCCGGGGCTGCTGGGTCCTGACGAGGCCCGCGCCCTACAGAAAACCGGTGGTGGCAACGCGATCCGGAACGACAGACAAAACGACAGGCAAGTGGAGAACAGCCCAAGCAACGAACTCAATTCCTCTCCCCATGTTGATCCTGAAGATTCTCAGGATCAACACATTGCAGCTCAGTATGTCGACGATCTGGTGAGCCAGGCCCTGATGCACCGGGCGACAAGGCATCCTTACCTCACAGCCCTCTCGGCGGGAACGCTGCCTGACCTGAGATTTGCTCTGGGTGATTTTGCCCGGCATTACTACGGCTACTCGGCCCACTTCCCCCGTTATCTGACGGCGCTGATTTCACGACTGGAGAACCCGGACCACCGCAATCCCCTGCTGGCCAACCTCCTTCAGGAATCGGGCCACTATGAGCCTGAGGAGCTCGCGGGATTGCACCGCTGCGGCATTGAAGCCGACTGGATCGTGGGGGTCCCGCACCCCGAACTGTTCCAGCGTTTCCGGCAGGCTCTGGGGATGATTGGCACTGATCCCAGCATCGATCACGTTTATGTGGTCGCTTGGAGAGATCTTCTGCTCAGCCTGTTGAGCAGCGGGTCTCCAGCCGAAGCCCTGGGCGCCCTGGGTCTGGGTAGCGAAAGCATCGTGCCGGCGATCTACCAGCCCTTCCTGGATGC
Organism: Synechococcus sp. CCY9201; assembly: GCF_034931105.1. Classification (NCBI taxonomy): domain Bacteria; kingdom Bacillati; phylum Cyanobacteriota; class Cyanophyceae; order Synechococcales; family Synechococcaceae; genus Synechococcus; species Synechococcus sp. CCY9201. The sequence continues at coordinate 7,894 of NZ_JAYGIC010000015.1, forward strand.
AATCGGCCGATTGGGCACGCTTGAGCCCCGTGACACTGTGTTCTTCCCGCTGCGTACAGCGATCCACGATCAGCGCCAGGCCAGGATCAACGCCATCGACTTTGCCATGACCCCAGGCGGCCAGGCCGACCTGTCCAAGGGCATGCACATGGCCCTCGCCCTGCGGAATTCGTTCTGGGACTGGCTGTACGAGCGTGTTCTTCGGGGTGGTGGCGGGCCTGTGTAGCCCGACTCCATGGCCCCTCGGACTGCAACCGAGGGGCCAGATCCAGGCCGCGGCTTCAGCCGCGCCAGGTGGGCAGACCACCGCCCACAAGGGTGCCGCGGTTGCGCCAGAGGGCTGCCGGAGTCACCGCAACGCCGTGCCTGGCTGCCAGGCGCGCCGCCGCCTCGGTGGAGTCGGTGGCGCGCAGGTCCTTGGCGAAGGCTGGGTCGTGTTGCAGCAGATCCTTCAGGTGGTGCAGGGCATCCGCCGCTGGAACCGCCGGAGCCGGGGTCGATCGATTGCAGGTGGCCATGGGGCCTCCATCTCAGAGTGATACCAGCCTAGGAGTGCTGATTCAAGATGCCCATCGCAGCGCGGGGCAGCGGGTAGTTCGTTACCAGCGCACAACCCCGTTGGCCCGGCCCGCCCTCTGGCCGAAGAGTCTCAGCAACTTGCCGCCAGAGACTTCGTCGACTAGAGACCCGGTGATCAGATCATCGATGGCCATGCTTCGCGATCCAGAGAGCCTTGGAGCAGGGCCGCCACATCCGCATCCACCTGAGCCAGACGTTCCAGCACCAGCTTCAGATCCAGGGCGGTGAGGTCGCCATCGGCTTCCCACTTCAGACAGGTGCGCCCCAGACAGCTGCTGGTGTTGATCGTCATGGTGGGTTCTGCCATGGCGGGCTTCCTGGCTCTCGTTGGCTCCAGTTTCGGCAAGCAGGCCAGGCTGCGATGCCCCCAACAGGGGACAATCTCCAAAGCTTGGGGACGCGGCTGGCCAGGCAGGGTGCGGTCGGGGCCCTGTCGACAAGACTGTGACCATGCACTCTGCTGTGCCGATGGACCTGTTCGAACAGAACTGGAGCACCTACCGGGCCGTGGTGCAGCACGATCTGATGGGGCACGCTGACCTCACCGCAGCGACCGCACTGGCCCTGCGCTCCTGGCTTGAGGCACGTGCCCCCGGCACCCGGCCGCCCCTTGCCGTGGATCTGGGCTGCGGCGATCTGAGCGCACTCGCGCCTGTCTGGCGGCAACTCCCCCTGGGGGGCTACGAGGGGATCGATCTCACCGCCCAGGTTTTGCCCCTGGCCCGCCAGGCCCTGGGAGCCGTGCCCTATCCCAGCCGCTGGCAGGCGGCCGATCTGCGTGTCTGGGCAGCCAGCAACGACGAACCCGTGGATCTGATCCACACGGCCTTTGCGCTCCACCATCTCTCAGACAGCGAAAAAGCGGAGTTTCTGCGCCAGGCCCGCCAGCGCCTCGCCCCCGGCGGACTCTTTCTCTGGGCTGATGTCTTCCGCGATCCAGGCGAATCCCGTCAGGACTACCTGGGGCGTTACAGACACCGGATCCACAGCCAATGGTCGGTGTTGCCCGCCGAGGCCCGCACCCAGGTGATCGACCACATCGATCAGCTGGACCACCCAGCCGATCGTGCCGTGATCGTGCGACAGGCCGAAGCAGCAGGCTGGCGCTGGACCTGGCTCTGGAACGGCCCACAGCGGGCTGAAGGACTGGCCCAGCTGCAGCCGATCTGAAGCCTGGGGCTCAGCTGTGCTCCCGCAGAAAACCGATCGTGCCGCTCAACTCATCGGCGAAGCGGTCGATCTCCTCGGGAGTGGTGGTGAAACTGAGGCTGGCCCGGGCTGAACCGGGAATGCCATACAGGCGATGCAGCGGCTGGGTGCAGTGATGGCCGCTGCGGATGCAGATGCCGGCCGAATCAAGCAGGGCCGCGATGTCATTGGCATGCAGGCCATCGACGGTGAAGGCGGCCAGCGCCCCCCGATCAGGCTGCTGCTCCGGGGTGGGTCCGAGGATCCGCACCCCTTCGATCGCCTGCAGGCGCTGGAACAACTGGCGGGTGAGCCGCTGCTCCCAGGCGTGGATGCGCTCCAGCCCCAGGCCCTGGAGGTAATCCAGAGCGGCACCCATGCCGATCGCCTCACCGATGGCGGGGGTGCCGGCTTCAAACTTATGGGGCAGCTCCGCCCAGGTGCTGTGGTCGAGGTAGACGTCCTGAATCATTTCGCCGCCCCCCAGAAAGGGAGGCATGGCCTCGAGCAACTCCTCGCGCGCCCAGAGGAAGCCCATGCCGGTGGGGCCGCAGAGCTTGTGGGACGAGCCCACCAGGAAATCGCAGCCCAGCTGGGCCACATTCACGGGTAGGTGGGGCAGGCTCTGGCAGGCATCCACCAGCAGCAGCGCACCGGCGGCGTGGGCCAGGGGGGCGACCTCCGCGACCGGGTTGAGGCAACCGAGGGTGTTGCTGACCTGAACCAGGCTGACCAGGCGGGTGCGCTCGTTGATCTGGCGGCGCAGGTCGGCGAGGTCCAGCTCGCCCGTTTCGGTGAGGCCCACATGGCGGAGCACGCACCCGGTGCGGGCCGCCAGGAGCTGCCAGGGAACCAGGTTGCTGTGGTGCTCCATCACCGAGAGCAGCACTTCATCGCCGGAGCGCAGGTTGGCCTCACCCCAGGAGCGCGCCACCAGGTTGATGGCCTCGCTGGCGTTGCGGGTGTAGACGATCTCGCGGGCACTGGCCGCCCCCACGAAGGCAGCCACCTTGCCACGGGCTCCTTCAAAACCTTCGGTGGCTCGCGCACTCAGCTGATGGGCGCCCCGGTGCACATTGGCGTTGTCGTGGGAGTAGTAATGCTGCAGAGCCTCCAGCACCTGGCGGGGCTTCTGGCTGGTGGCGGCATGATCGAGATAGATCAGGGGCTCGCCGAGGCAGGCCGTCTGGGCGAGCAGCGGGAAATCAGGACGGGTGAGGCTGGCCAGGTCTTCATAGGACTGTGGCGCCGCGGCAGAATCCTGAGGCTCCGGCGGTGTGGAGATGGATGGGGCGGTGTCACGCGCCGCCGGCGAGACGGCAGCGTCGGGCGTCAGAAGAGCATCAGCAGCAGGGGTCATCAGCTCAGGCCTCCCCCAGCAGACGATCGATCGGGCGCCAGGCGGCGGCGATGGCCGGCAGCTCCCGCAGCACCTCCTCACAGAAGGCCCGTTGCAGCAGACGGGCCGCCTGGTCGGCCGCGATGCCACGGCTCTGCAGATAGAACAGTTCGTCCTGCTGCAGGCGACTCACGGTGGCGCCATGGGCACAGCGCACGTCGTCCGCCACGATCTCGAGCTCGGGCTTGGTGTCGATGCGCGCCCGATCGGACAGCAGCAGATTGCGGCTGATCTGGGAGGCATTGGTGCGCTGCGCCTGGCGAGGCACCCGCACGGCTCCGTTGAACACGCTACGGGCCTGGCCATCGGCCACGGCTTTGTGGACCTGCTCAAGCTGGCCGTCGGGTCCTGAAAAGGTCACCTGGCTGTGGGTGTCTGCGATCTGGCGATCGATCACCCGTTGCAGGCCCCGCAGGCTGGTGTGGGCCGCACCATCGCGCTGGTTCACCCGCGGCTCGAGGCGCAGCAGGCCCCAACCGGCACAGCCGCTCACGACGCTGAGGTCACTGCCACTCTCCTGCACGTAGGCGCACTGAGCCAGCAGCGACGCCTGGGCATGTCCCTGAGCCAGCAGCCCATGACGCAGACGGGCGCCACGACCCAGATGGGCTTCCAGCACCAGGCTGGTGGCGCTGGCACCACTGGCGGTATGCACCTGCAGCAGTTCCAGTTCGGCCCCGTCCTCCAGCAGCAGCAACACCCTCAGGGGCAGCAGCCCATCGCTGGCGCCAGCGGGAAGCAGCAGCTCCAGTGGCGATGCCACGACCCCGGAAACGCGGAGAGCCAGCACCTGCTGGGCTGCCGCCTGGTTGAGCTGGGTCAGCCAGTGGTGGGCGCAACCGGTCGCCTCAAGCACCGCGCCGAGGCGCTGATGCAGTTCTGCCCCGGCGATCGGTTCGAGCCCCGCGGGCAGCGCCACCCCATCCAGAGGGTCGGCGCTGCCATCCAAACGGAGGCACAGATGAGCCGACGCCGTGCCAGCAGCCTGCTCAGGCCGCAGCAATCGCGGTGAGGTGGCCGCCAACAGGGCCGGATCGGTGAAGCGCCAGTTTTCCTGGCGGCGATGGGGGGCAGGAAGCTCCGACAGGGCCGCACGGGCCTGCTCCTGCAACGGTGCCAGCGGACCGGTCGCAGGGGGCAGAGAGGCGATGAGATCACCCGTCCAGGCCTCGAGGGTCGAGGAGGAGCGCACGGCCGTGGATGGCATGGAAACAGGCAACGTCACCATCAGCCCACCTCCACCGGTGTACGCCCATGGGCTGCGGCCTCAAGGACCGCCAGCTCCTGATCGACCCAGTCGTATCCCCTCTCCTCAAGTTCAAGGGCAAGCTCCTTGCCACCGGTACGAAGGATGCGGCCCGCGGCCATGACGTGCACATAATCGGGAGTGATCACATCCAGCAAGCGCTGGTAATGGGTGATCAGCAGGGTGGCGTTCTCGGCCGTGGCGAGATGGTTCACACCACCAGCCACAATCCGCAGGGCGTCGATGTCGAGGCCGGAATCGGTTTCATCGAGGATCGCCACCAGTGGATCGAGCAGGGCCATCTGCAGGATCTCGTTGCGCTTCTTCTCGCCACCGCTGAAGCCCTCATTCACGGAACGCTCCAGAAAGGCTGGATCCATCTGGACCACGGCCAGCTTGTCGCGCACGACATCCTCAAAGGCAAAGGTATCGAGCTCCTCGTCGCCCATCTCCAGCCGGCGGGCATTGGTCGCCACCCGCAGGAACTCGAGGTTGCTCACCCCGGGAATCTCAATCGGGTACTGAAACCCAAGAAACAGACCGATTCTGGCCCGCTGCTCCGGAGGCAGATCCAGCAGATTCTCGCCCCTGTAACGCACCGTGCCCGCGGTGACCTGATAGGCGGGATGGCCGGCCAGCACCTTGGACAGGGTGCTCTTACCACTGCCGTTGCGACCCATCACCGCATGGATCTCGCCGGCACGAATGGTGAGGTTCACGCCCTTGAGGATCGCCTTGTCCTCGACGCAGGCATGGAGATCACAGATCTCAAGCAGAATGGGGGCGTCGGAACGGATCACAGCAACAGGGAAGGCAGAGGGAAGACAGAAAGGAGAAAATGTTATCTAGGGATGACAGCAGCTGAAGGAGATCAACCCACCGATCCTTCGAGTTTCAGGGCGAGGAGCTTGTCGGCTTCAGCCGCGAACTCCATCGGCAGCTGGTTGAACACATCACGACAGAAGCCGCTCACCATCATCGACACCGCCTCTTCAAAACCGATCCCGCGGCTCTGGAGGTAGAAAAGCTGGTCTTCCGAGATGCGGCAGGTGCTGGCCTCATGCTCAATCGCAGCGTCAGGTTGCTGCGATCGGATGTAGGGATAGGTGTTGGCGGCGGCCTGGTCGCCGATCAGCATTGAGTCGCACTGGCTGTAATTCTTGGCTCCAACAGCCTTGGGACCCACCTGCACAAGACCGCGATAACTGTTGGAGGAGCGCCCGGCACTGATGCCCTTGCTGACAATCGTGGAGCGGGTTCGGGGCCCAACATGAATCATCTTGGTGCCAGTGTCGGCCTGCTGACAGTTGTTGGTCAGGGCGACGGAATAAAACTCGCCCACTGAATCAGCACCCTGAAGCACACAACTGGGGTATTTCCAGGTGATCGCCGAGCCTGTTTCCACCTGGGTCCAGCTGATCTTGCTGCGCGCACCACGGCACTGGCCGCGCTTGGTGACGAAGTTATAGATCCCACCTTTGCCGTTCTCATCACCGGCATACCAGTTCTGCACGGTGGAATACTTGATCGCGGCATCCTCCAAAGTGACCAGCTCCACAACCGCGGCATGCAGCTGATTGGTGTCAAACATCGGCGCCGTGCAGCCCTCGAGGTAGCTCACCGAAGCCCCCTCTTCCGCCACGATCAAGGTGCGCTCGAACTGGCCGGTGTCGCCGGAATTGATGCGGAAATAGGTGGAGAGCTCCATTGGGCATTCCACCCCCTTGGGGATGAACACGAACGAGCCATCGCTGAACACCGCTGAGTTCAGGGCCGCGAAGTAGTTGTCGTTGCTGGGCACCACCGTGCCGAGGTACTGCTCGATCAGTTCGGGGAATTCCTTGACCGCCTCGCTGATCGAGCAGAAGATCACACCATGCTCGGCCAGCTTCTCGCGGTAGGTGGTGGCGATCGAGACACTGTCGAACACCGCATCGACGGCCACATTCGAAAGCCGTTTCTGCTCGCTCAAGGGGATGCCAAGCTTGTCGAAGGTTTCGAGAAGCTTGGGATCCACCTCATCCAGGCTGGCCTTTTTCTCCTGCTGCCGTGGTGCCGCGTAATAGATGATGTCCTGGTAGTCGATCGGCGAGAAACCCAGTGCTGCCCAGTCGGGAGAAGCCATCTCCAGCCACTGCCGGTAGGCGCGCAGACGAAACTGCAGCAGGAAGTCTGGCTCCTGTTTTTTGGCCGAAATCAGGCGCACCACATCTTCACTGAGCCCCTTGGGGATCTTGTCGGTCTCGATATCGGTGACGAAGCCGTACTTATACGGCTGCGAAACCAGATCCCCAACGGTGGCGGTGCTGCTCATGGATGGATGCGGCGGACGGGAGTTCAGTAGTGATCAGCCGGCGGTATGACTGCGAATCTCTTCCATGCTGATCGTCTGGCTGTCGCCGCGGAAGGGGTTGTCCTCGGTGAGGAACAGCATGCAGTGGCACTCCTTGCGCTCGCGCATCGGCACGCAGGGGCAGTTCCAGAAAGCCTGGGAGACCTCCGCCTGCTTGTCCTCGTAGTGACGGCAAGGGCAGAGCGCACCGCCCAGATCATCCTTGTGGCGGGCCAGACCCTCCAGCACCACGGCCGTCACCCCCGGATCGCTGCAGAAATAGGTCCCCGTGCGCTGGGCATAGGTTTCCGCGAACTTGCGGATCACCTCAAGGCTCTCAGCGGAGGGGGCGGCAGCGGCGTCGGACATGAAGCAGGAGGTAGAGGGCACCCAGCCCAGGACGGATCACTCAGATACGAAACCATCTGGTTTCGTATCTGCCCGAGCCTAGGGCAGGGGTCCGAGCCTTGGGGTGAAGGTTCATTGTGACCCCACGACTGCCGCGGCGCGCCCCCCATCCACCTGTCGTGCGTGGCATGGTGTGACGGTCAGTGGCGAGCCATGACCGCCCCAGCCCCGGTATCCAACCAGGCCAGCACCCGCGAGGCGGCGCTCACGCTGTTGCTGCGCCATGGCCATGCCACTGCCGCGACCCTGGCCCAGAAGCTGGCGGTCTCCGTTCAGGTGATGCGCCGCCATCTGCGCAGCCTGGAGGAGGAAGGCCTGGTCGTTTCCAGTCCCTCGCAGGATGGCCCTGGCCGTCCCTGCAATCACTGGAGCCTCACCGCCAGCGGCCATAACCAGTTCCCGAACGGCAGTGAGCAGTTCACCCTCAGCCTGCTGAGCTCGATGGCCAGCAGCCTGCCGCCCGACACCATCAAAGATCTGCTCAACCGCCAGGCGATCGACAAGGCCGGCGATTACCAGCTCCAGATCGGTGTTGGCAGCCTGCCGCAGCGCCTGGATCGCCTGGTGGAACTGAGGCGGCGTGAGGGCTACGTGGCCGAGTGCGTGGCGGACGACGACAGCTGGGTCTTCAGCGAATACCACTGTTCGGTGATGCGGATCGCCGAACAGTTCCCCTGCGTCTGTGATCAGGAGTTGCAGATGATCCGTCACACCTTTCCCGATTGCAGCGTCGAGCGGGTGCACTGGCGCCTGGCGGAGGGTCATTCCTGTGGCTTCCGCCTCACCCCCAGGCCTGATCCGATCGATGTGGCGGCCGCCTCAGCCAATCCCTGAGCCGTGAGCCCAACGGATCCCGCGCCCCGCGGCCCGCTCCTGATCGAGGAGCTCGAGGCGATCGAAACCACCCTGCTGCCGGCGCTCGACCGCCATCACCTCCGCCTGCTGGCCCACGGCCTGCGGACGTTCCAGTCCATTGCCGGCGCGCAGCACGGTCCCCTGCCGAGACCCGAACAGGTGCAGCTCTGGGTCTGGAGTCAGCCGCTGCTTGCCGCCGATGCTGACTTCGCCGAAGCGTTCCTGGACCAGTTGGGGCAACTGGGGCAGCAATTGGAGGACCTGGCCCGCCAGAGAGCCTGCACGCCGCTGGCGCTGACCCTGGAGGATCTGATCCGCTGGAGCTGCGAGCAGGCCACGGCTCGCCTGTCGACAGATGCGCCGCAGACTGACCCGCCGCAGACAGATGCGCGACCACCTGCGGGCTGAGCGCCTTGCCATCATCGCTGCAGCAACCCGAGGTCCCGTGAGCGGATCGATCAGCGACGCCATCAGCTTCTTCCGCCTCAGCTGCGGCCGCTGGCGGTCACAGCGCAGCAGCCACCACCTGCTCCATCGCCGCGCCGAAGCGGGCGGCTCCTACATCGAGGTGGTGGAACTCTCCGCCACTGACCCCCTGCTGGTGGCGGTGGCGACCCTGCACGGCCAGGATCCGAACGGGCTGGCGGGCGGCTGTCGGGTGCGCTGGAGCGGGTCGATGGCCTGGGACAAGGCCGGGGAAGCCCATGAAGGCGAGAGTGTCTTCGGGCTGATTCCGACCGACGAGAAGGGCAGGACCGGCCTGCTGCTGCGCGATCGTGGCTATGCCGAAACGGCCCCGGTGGCCGGGCATTTCCAGATGGACGATCGCGACGGACTGCTGCTCAGCACGGACTACGAAACCATGAGCAGCCTGGAGCGGTTCAGCTTCGCGGGGCCCGATGTGCGGCTGCGCACCAGCACCGTCGAGGGACTCTCCAACACCGCGTCCTTCTGCGTGGAGACCCGGGTGCTTGAGGCGACCGCCGGGCCCACCCCAGCTGAAGCGCCGGAGGACGGACGCCTGCTCTCTCCACTGGGCTGGTGAAGTCTGGGCTGGTGAAGTCTGGGCTGGTGAAGTCTGGGCTGGTGAACCCGGTGTCGAACGTTACGGACTGTGAGCCCTGCCAGGGGGCGATGAGTCGTGACGGGGCCGCACTTCTACGATCCCCGAGACGGATGCCTGAGCACGAGTGGCCCTTCCTCTCCTGAAGTACGCACCCACGACGCAGAACTCCCGCGTGGATGCCCTCCGGGTGGGTTCAGACGAGGATCCCAAGGCCGTGTCCATGGACAAGGCCATGGATCGCGAAGACCAGAACTTCGTGATTGAGGCCGCCTATCGGCAGATCTTCTTCCACGCTTTCAAGGTGGACCGCGACCGCACCCTTGAGTGCCAGTTGCGCGATGGCCAGATCACGGTGCGTGATTTCATCCGCTCCCTGTGCCTGTCGGACACCTTCACCCGCAGCTTTTACAACCTCAACAGCAACTACCGCGTGGCTCGCCACCTGGTGGAAAAGCTGCTGGGTCGCCAGACCTACGGCAAATCCGAGGAAATCGCCTGGTCGGCCGTGCTGATGACCCGTGGGGTCCGGGGGATGGTGGATGACATCCTCGACAGCCAGGAATACCTGGACAACTTCGGCTACGACACGGTTCCTTACCACCGCAACCGCGTGGTTGGTTCGCGCAGCGTCGGCGAAACCCCCTTCAACATCACCTCACCCCGCTACGAGGCCTACCACCGCGGCATTCTGGGCTTCCCCCAGATCGTCTACACCGGTACCGCCAAGGCCTACCCCGAGCGTGCCCGCCAACGCCGTGGCGGTTTCCCCGAGGATTACCTCCCCTGGGTGCGGACGCTGCCTGCCATGCGCACCCGTGGCGCCGCCGCCGGCAACACCGGCATGGATTATCTCTCCAAGGTCCCCTATCGCAGCATCGGTCGCTGAGGTTTCACAGCTTCAGCGCCACTGGGTCATCCGGATCAGAAGGCGGTGCTTCGGCACCGCTTTTTTGTTGGTCCTGCCCCTGGTCAGTGGATCCTGACCCCTCAGGGCCAGTCCGGCAAATCGCGGAGAAAGTGCTTCAAACTGTTTCTCAAACGTACCCGGATGCTGTGAGCCAGTCTCTGACCACTTTGGCGCGACTGACCCTGAGACAGCTCCGTCAGGTGGCCAGCGATCTGGGGGTCAGCCTCTACAGCCGTAAATCCAAGGAGGAGCTGCTCAACGCGATCAGCTCGCGCCATGAAGAGGGCAGCCTGTCCTTGCAGGCGATTGAAGCCGAGATGAAACCGGCTCCACAGCCGGATGCAGAGACCCGTGTGGTCTTCCTGCCGCGTGATCCCCAATGGGCCTACGTTTTCTGGGAGATCTCGGAAGCCGACCTGGCTCACGCCCTCCAGGCCGGTGCCAGCCAGCTCTGTCTGCGGGTCGCGGATGTGACCGGCCTGGCTGGAGGCTCAGCCCATCCCCACACCCTGCAGGAAGTGGTGGTCGACAGCCATGCCACCGAGTGGTACCTACCGGTGCCGCTCAGTGATCGTGATTACCGGGTGGAGCTCGGGTACCGCAAAGGCAGCTCCGGCGGATGGATCTCTCTGGCCTTCTCCTCGGTGGCCCGGATTCCAGCCTTGCATCCGAGCGAGCAGATCCTCGATCAGTTCGTTCCCTTCACCCTCGAAGCAGCTCCCACTTCGCTGCCGACACCCGTGGAGAGCAGCGATTCCGGCCTGCACGAGAGGCTTTATCAGACGGCTACAGCTCGTTGGCGCAAACTGGGCCGTGGCTCCGAAGCCTTCCATGAGCTCCAGGAGAGCGGCAGCGAACACCAGGGACAGCACGCCTCAGGCGCGGGCATCTGGGCCAGCGGACGCCAGTCCTCCGGCGCAGGCGGGGTAGCCCCCCGGCAGCGTTCGTTCTGGCTGGTCGCAGACGCTGAGCTGATCGTCTATGGCGCCACCGATCCAGCCGCCCGCCTCACCATCGGCGGCGAGGAAGTACCCCTCTCCGCCGATGGCACCTTCCGGGTGCAGGTGCCCTTCCGCGACGGCCAGCAGGTCTATCCGATCGAGGCCGTGGCCGCAGATGGGGAGCAGAAACGCAACATCACCCTCGACTTCCGCCGGTTGACCCCGGAAGACAACAGCAATCCGTCCCATCAGGCCGCCCCCGAGTGGTTCTGACACCCGCCGTGTCCCCCCGATGACCTCCTCTTCGTCCCGCCGCGGCCTGCGCATTTTCGTGGCCATCACGCCCGTGCTGGGTGCGGTCAGCTTCGCCTTGCTGATTCCCCTGCTGATCGTGCACGTGAGCCTTCAGGCAGCGGTTGGAGCCGCTGTGGCCATTGGCTGCCTCTGGTTCGCTCTGATGCTGCGCACCTCCGAAATGCCCGGGCACTGAGTCCCAAGCAGCACAGCAACCCTGCTGTTGACCGACCCGGGGAACGCTGAAGCCAGCGTCTTCCCTGTGCATGGCCCACCTGGTCCCACCGCCCTCCGTCCACCCTCAACCCAGGTGCGCCGGCCATCAGGTGAGGTCCCTTCTGTTGGTTGGGGGCCTGGGCCTGCTGCTGGCAAGCTGCAGCTCCACCGCCCGCCTGCAGGGCCAGCCTCCGCCCCGCCTGCCCCTGCCAGCTGGCATCGATGTGGGCTTCAACCACCGCGCCGCCGGCCACTACCGCAGCCCGATCGACGGCCGCTGGCGACAGGGCGACGACCTCGAAGCGATGCTGCTGAGCGCCATTGAGGAGGCCCGCAGCGAGATCGCTGTGGCCGTGCAGGAGCTGTCCCTGCCGAAGGTGGCCGCGGCCCTGGCCCGCCAACACCAGAGGGGCGTGCGGGTCAGGCTGGTGCTGGAGAACACCTACAGCACCCCCTGGAGCGAGCAGCATCCTGTCGATCTGGTCCCCCATCTGCGCCATCGACAGGCCCAGCTGAAGGCGCTGGGCTGGGGCGATGCCCTGCTGATCCTGCAGCGTGCCGGAGTCCCGATGCTGGACGACACCGCCGACGGCAGCGCCGGCAGCGGCCTGATGCACCACAAATTCCTGGTGGTCGATGGCCGGGTGGTGATGACCGGCTCGGCCAACTTCACCCCATCCGGCATCCACGGCGACCCGGACGATCGACGCACCCGCGGCAACGTCAACCATCTGCTGCGCTTCGAGAGCAGGGAGCTGGCGGCCGTGTTCCTGGCGGAATTCGAACGTCTGTGGGGGGACGGCCCCGGCGGCCAGGCCGACAGCCGATTCGGGATCGGCAAGGGGGGCGGTGCCCCACAGCGGGTGATCGTGCAGGGCACACCGGTGCAGGTGCTGTTTGCGCCCCATCGCCGCAGCGATCCCGACAACGGCCTGATCTGGCTGGGCCAGCTTCTCGCCCAGGCCCAGCGGCGCATCGATCTGGCCCTGTTCGTGTTTTCGGCCCAGAACCTCACGAACGTGCTGGCGCAGCAGCATCAGAACGGTGTGGCCATGCGGGTGCTGGCCGACCCCGGCTTCGCCAATCGCTCCTTCAGCGAGGTGCTCGATCTGCTGGGGGTGGCCCTGCCGGATCGGCGCTGCAAGATCGAGGCTGGCAATCGTCAGTGGACGGAACCGCTGGCAGGCGTAGGCATCCCCCAGCTGGCCGGGGGCGACAAACTGCACCACAAGATCGCCGTGATCGATGGGAAACGGGTGATCAGCGGCAGCTTCAACTGGAGTCCATCCGCCGCTCACCAGAACGACGAAACCCTGCTGGTGATCGACTCGCCTGTCCTGGCCCGCCACTTCACCCAGGAGATCGATCGCCTCTGGAGCGGCGCCGAGCTGGGAATCACGGCCGGGCTGGAGCGACGGATCGAGCGGCTGCGGCGCACGTGCGGTCAAGGGCACGCGACTACGATCCCAGCAGACCGCGAAGAGCCGGAGCCGTAGTGGAGCAGCCAGCGACCTCCAACAGAAGCGCCACTGATCCCAACCCGTCAGCCACCATTGATGCGATCAATCTGATGCTGCGGGATCTCCACACCCGGCATGATGAGATCCGCCATAGAGCCGCCTTCCGCGGGTGTACCAAGGAACTGCTGGCCCTGCAGCAGGAGTTGGTCGACTATCTGCTGGCGCGAAAGACCGGTCTTAGCGGCGGCACCACGCACAAACCCCACGACGGTCTCAATTACAACTCCTTCACCTGAACCGCCCCCGTTCCCAGCCATCGACGGGGTGAGACGCGAGCCGGCGCGGGTTCTGATCGTGGGGGGCGGGCCCACCGGTGCCGCCCTCGCCCTTCTGCTGAGCCAGCAGGGCATCCCGCTCACCCTGATCGAAACCAGCCGGAATCTGGATTGGGTCTTCCGCGGCGAAGCCCTGATGCCCAGCGGTCTGGCCGCCCTTGAACAGATCGGCGGTGCCGACCTGCTGGACGGACTGCCCCAGCGGCCCCTGGCCGGCTGGCGTTTCGTGCTGGACGGCCGGGAGTTGTTTCGGGCCGCGGAACCCCTGGCCCCTGGCCCTGCCTGCACCCTGGTGAGCCAACCGGCCCTGCTGGAGCGCCTGTTGGAGCGGGCGGCGGGCTATCCAGGCTGTCAGGTTCTGCGAGGCACCGCTGCCACTGGGCTGGTGGAGCAGAACGGCCGTATCGCGGGGATCCGGCTGGCGGACGGCCAGGAGCTGCGGGCCGATCTGGTCCTGGCCTGCGATGGGCGCAGCTCATTGCTGCGACGCCTGGCCGGCCTGGAGCTGCAGGAGCAGAGCAGCCCCCTCGATCTGCTCTGGTTCCGGCTGCCAGCGGCCTCCACGACCTCTGCCGCTCCGCCACTGCCCCAGGGAGACTGGTTCACCACCGTGGTAGGCTCCGCCGGGATCTTCAGCCTGTTCAACGGGGCCACCGGCGTGGCGCAACTGGCCTGGGTTCGTCCCCGTCGCGCCGTGGCGACAGGCCCGGTTCAGACGACGCCAACGCCAGCGGAGAGCCCCTGGCCGGAGTGCTGGGCCCGCCAGAGCCCGCCGGAGCTGGCGGCCTGGATGCGCAACGGCAGTGTGCACGCGACGGCACCGGTGCCCCTGGCCGTCCGCGTGGGCCTGGCTCCCCGCTGGCATCGGCCTGGCCTGCTGATGCTGGGCGATGCCGCCCATCCGATGAGTCCGGTGCGGGCTCAGGGGATCAACATGGCCTTGCGCGATGCTCTGGCTGCCGCGAACCATCTGATTCCGCTTCTGGCGGAGGGTGCCCAGCCAGCGGCTTCCCAGCTTGATGCCGCCCTGGCCGCGATCGCAGCCGAACGTCTGCCGGAGATCCGGACCCTGCAGACCCTGCAACGCCAGGAGGCCGAACGGGGGATGCTGCTGCAGGGCCAGCCCTGGCTGAGGGCGTTGCTGCTGGCGGGGGCTCCGTGGCTGGCTCCGGCTCTGCGCCATCACTGGATCGACCAGCAACGACCACTGCGGCAGGGAGTGACCACCCTGAACCTGCTGGAGAGCCCGCGCCTGCTGGAATCGTGAGGGCCCGTCATGATGCAACAGCCTGTCCGAGCGGAGTGATGGCTGACAGCCCTGCCCCCAACTCTGGCCCTTCCAGTGCCAGGCCAGTGGAGCCGCAGCTGGATCTGCCCTGGGAAGCAACCACCCGCACCAGAGCACCACAGCCTGGGCAGTCTGCGATCCAGCGATCAGGGATTGGGCTGAGGTTGCTGCAGCTGAGTCCCTTGCTGCTCTGCCTGCCGTTGCCTGCGGCCCTGGGGAAAGATCTACCCCCTTACCCCAGCAACGCCGAGTTCCGTCAACTGCAGCTGGCCGCCCAGGACTGTGGCCGTGAGAACAACGATGCCACCTGCACCCCGGCGCGGGACCAGGCCGACCGCCTGATCGATCACCCGCGCCTTTCGGCCTCCTGCAAAGACGTGCTCTGGGAGATTCGGGAGGGCTCCGAGGTCACGGCGGTCAACAGCTACGTCAGACGAGAAGCGCTCAACAGGGCGGCAGGCGACCTGATGGTGATCTGCCGCGCCCAGGCCAAACCGACTCCGACCACCGACAAACCTTCGTCACCGTTTCAGCAGTGAACCGTTCGTGAACCGATTCAGCGCCGAAACGGTTCAAGGGGCAGAGGGCACTGGAGCCTCTGCCGCATCCAGCAGAGCGCGGGATGTGCTCTCCATGAAGGGCACCGACCAGGGCGTCACCACGATGGCCCGGTCAGCCAGCTCGCAGGCTCCGCCCTGACGACCAGCGGCCGAGCAGCTGGCGCTGAGTTTGAGCAGGGCGTTGGTGAGCTTGCCCCGCAGGCAGCTTTCAGCGCCGGCATGGCTGAGCACAGCCTCCGCAGCCTTGCGGGTCTGCTGGATCGCAGCGGGATAGGAATCGACCGGGCCGAGCCCCATGGGTGCCGCCTGGCCAGGACGGGCCAGGGGCACGAGAATGGCCGCCAGCACCAGGGCCAGACCAGCAGGGCGGGACGAGGGAAGCAGCACGGGCGAGCTGGGGCAAAAGGAGCGCAGGCAGAGTGCGACCCGGCCATGAAGAAACGCTAGCGACGGTTGCCGGAGCCAGCCCGTTCTGGGGCCAGGCGTAGCTTGGGTCTGTTGCGGCTTACGTGATGACCAGCGGTGTGCGTCAAGTGGTGCTTGAGCGGCCCTTCGACGACCAGAAGCCCGGCACCTCCGGCCTGCGCAAGAGCAGCCGCCAGTTCGAGACATCGCACTACCTCGAAAGTTTCCTCGAGGCGATCCTGCGGGTGCTGCCGGGCGTCGATGGCGGCACCCTGGTGGTGGGCGGCGACGGCCGCTACGGCAACCGCCAGGCCATCCAGGTGATCGTCCGCATGGCAGCGGCCCACGGCGTGGGGCGGCTGATCACCACAACCGGCGGCATCCTCTCCACGCCAGCCGCCTCCCATCTAATCCGCCGCCATCAGGCCATCGGCGGCATCATCCTCTCGGCCAGCCACAACCCCGGCGGTCCGGAGGGGGATTTCGGGGTGAAGGTGAACGGCGCCAACGGCGGGCCGGCGCCGGAGTCGGTCACCGATGCGATCTATGCCTGCACCCTCGGGCTCGATGGCTACCGGATCCAGGACGCCGATCCGATCCCCCTCGACCAGCCGGGTCGCCACAGGGTCGGCAGCCTCGAGGTGGAGGTGATCGACGGGGTCGAAGACTACGTGGCGCTGATGCAGGGCCTGTTCGACTTCGATCGCATCGGAGCCCTGCTGCGCGGCAATTTCCCGATGGCGTTCGATGCCATGCACGCCGTGACCGGCCCTTACGCCAGCCGTCTGTTCGAGGGGCTGCTGGGGGCCCCGGCCGGAACGGTGCGGAACGGCATCCCGCTTGAGGATTTCGGCGGCGGCCACCCCGATCCGAACCTCACCTATGCCCACGAGCTGGCCGCCCTGCTCCTGGACGGCGATGCCTACCGCTTCGGGGCCGCCTGCGACGGCGACGGCGACCGCAACATGATCCTGGGGGCCGGTTGCTTCGTGAACCCGAGCGACAGCCTGGCCGTGCTCACCGCCAACGCCACCCTGGCGCCGGGCTACGCCGACGGGCTCAGCGGCGTGGCCCGCTCCATGCCCACCAGTGCCGCGGCGGATGTGGTGGCCAGGGAGCTGGGTATCGCCTGCTTCGAAACGCCCACGGGATGGAAGTTCTTCGGCAACCTGCTGGATGCCGGCCGCATCACCCTCTGCGGGGAGGAGAGCTTCGGCACCGGCAGCAACCACATCCGCGAGAAGGATGGCCTCTGGGCGGTG
This sequence comes from Synechococcus sp. CCY9201, assembly GCF_034931105.1. NCBI lineage: Bacteria > Bacillati > Cyanobacteriota > Cyanophyceae > Synechococcales > Synechococcaceae > Synechococcus > Synechococcus sp. CCY9201. Next base: position 24,635 of record NZ_JAYGIC010000015.1, read on the forward strand.
CTGTTCTGGCTGCAGATCCTGGCCTGCCGCCAGTGTTCCGTGGCCGAAGTGATGACGGAGCACTGGGCCCGCTTCGGGCGCCATTACTACTCCCGCCACGACTATGAAGCGATCGCCTCCAGCGCCGCCGCAGAGCTCTACAGCCGGGTGAAGACCATGCTCCCCAGCCTGAAGGGTGAGCGCTTCGCGGGTCGGGCGATCGCCACCTGCGACGACTTCTCCTACACCGATCCTGTCGATGGTTCCACCAGTGCGGGGCAGGGTCTGCGCATCCTGCTGGACGACGGCAGCCGCGTGGTGCTGCGCCTCTCCGGCACAGGCACCCAGGGCGCCACGCTGCGGGTGTACCTGGAGAGCTACGTGCATCCCGGTGGTGCCCTCACCCTGGATCCCCAGAAGGCGCTGGGCGATCTGATCCAGGCCACCGACCAGCTGGCCGAGATCCACCGGCGCACCGGCATGGCACGGCCCACCGTGATCACCTGATCATGGTCATCTGATCGGTGCTCACCTGATCCGTGATCTCCCGCTCACTCTGACCAGGCTCGTCCCTGCTCCTAGCCTCAGCAGTAACGGTCCAATTGCTCGGCATGACCTCACCCACTGTTCCCCCGTCTGCCGCGGCAGTTCGCCCGTCTGCCGCCACAAGCCGCCTGTCTCCCTCAGGCGAACACTCCCGATGGCCACGCGTCCGAGTGATGGGGCTGGCCGTGCTGCTGATGGGGATCGGCCAGGCCGCACCTGCCGGGGCTGTTGATGGTAATCAGGTGAAGGCACTCTGCATGGCGGGCTTCAACGCCGCCATGGCCGCCGCCGGCAAGACACCACCCGCTGGCATGGGGGAGTTCACCTGCACCTGCTTCCTGGAGCAGGTTGAAGCCGGCAGCAACATCGACCAGGCCCGCACCACCTGCAGGGACAAGGCCGCGACAAGGTATCCGGTGAAATGAACGGCGCCAGCCCATGAGGCCCTCCTGGCCTCCGCCAGGGATGCAGCCGCTCCACCAGGGGAGGCCGGAGTGGTGGAAGGCCGATCTGGTGGCAGGCATCACCGTGGCGGCCTATCTGATTCCCCAGTGCATGGCCTACGCCGAGCTGGCGGGACTGCCCCCGATCAGCGGGCTTTGGGCCATCCTGCCGCCGCTGCTGCTCTATGCACTCCTGGGCTCCTCGCCCCAGCTGTCGGTGGGGCCGGAATCCACCACGGCCGTGATGACCGCCGCCGCCATCGGTCCGCTCGCTGCTGGCGATCCAGGCCACTACGCCGGGCTGGCCTCTCTGCTGGCCCTGGTGGTGGGTGGGCTCTGCTGCCTCGGAGCCTGGGGCCGGCTCGGATTCCTGGCCGATCTGCTCTCCAAGCCGATCCTGGTGGGCTACATGGCCGGGGTGGCGGTGATCATGATCACCAGTCAGCTGGGCAGGATCTGCGGGCTCACCCTGGCGGCCGATTCGATCGGTGGGCAGATCCAGGAGCTTGTGCAACGGCACGTGGAGGTGCACGGGCCCACCCTGGCGCTGGCGGCGGCGGTGCTGACCTTCCTGGTGGTGCTGCAACGGCGCTGGCCCAGCCTGCCCGCTCCCCTGTTGGCGGTGCTTCTGGCCACGGCGGTGGTGGCGGCTCTCCAGTTGGACCGTCAGGGCGTGGCGGTGATCGGCCCGATTCCGGCGGGGCTGCCCCAGTTGAGCCTGCCCCTGGGGGAGACGCTCCCCACACTCAGGTCCCTGCTGCCCACCGCGGCAGGCATCGCCCTGGTGGGCTACTCCGACAACGTGCTCACTGCCCGGGCCTTCGCAGCTCGCAACGGCTACCGGATCGATGCCAACCGGGAACTGTTGGCCTTGGGGGCTGTGAACCTGGGCAACGGGCTGCTGCAGGGCTTCCCGGTGAGCAGCAGCGGCAGCCGCACCGCCATCGGCGACACCGCCGGCAGCCGCAGCCAGGTGTTTTCCCTGGTGGCCTTCCTGGTGGTGATCCTGGTGCTGCTGGCCCTGCGGCCGGTGCTGGCGCTGTTCCCCAAGGCGGCCCTGGGGTCCATCGTGATCTACGCGGCGCTGCGGCTGATTGATCTGGGCGAATTTCGGCGGCTGCGCAGCTTTCGCAGCAGCGAATGGCAGCTGGCTCTGGCCACCCTGGCGGGGGTGCTGCTCACCGACCTGCTCACAGGTGTGGCCGTGGCGGTGGCGCTGTCGGTGATCGATCTGTTCAGCCGGCTGGTGCGGCCCAACGATGCGGTGCTGGGGGAGGTGCCCCAGCTGGCGGGTCTGCACGACATCCACGACTGGGCGGGAGCACGGACACTGCCCGGGCTGGTGATCTACCGCTACGACGCGCCCCTCTGCTTCGCCAATGCCGACCATTTCCGCCGCAGAGCCCTGGCCGCGATCGAGGCCGAAACCACACCGGTGGCCTGGTTCGTGGTCAATGCCGAAGCGATCGTGGAGATCGACATCTCAGCGGCAGACATGCTGATCGAGCTGATCCAGGAACTCCGCCATCGGCAGATCGTGCTGGGCCTGGCGCGGGTGAAACAGGATCTTTACGGCCAGTTGGTGCGGGCGGGCTTGCTGGACGCGATCGGTGCCGATCACATCTTCCCCACCCTGAGCAGCGCCCGGCAGGAGTTTCTGCGCTCCAGACCGCCCGCCTGCGCCTCGGCCGGAGTCAGAGATGACGTCCAGACATCCGGCACTGAACCAGCCGGTAGCAGCCGTCATGAGTGACCAACGAGCGAGCCACCAGCTGGCCGGAGAGTGAGCCCCGTGCCACCAGCACCTGGCTTCAGCCGCCAGGGCCATCGCCCACTCACCCCCCGAGATCTGAGTCCGGATCGTCCTTGGCCACCAGAGCCAGCTGTCGCATCGTTTCACCCCAGCTGCCGCAGGCGCCGGCCACGCTGACCACCACCGCCAACTTCACCAACGGGATCGGGGTGAGCAGGCTGCCAGGGGTGCGCATGGCGCGGTGGGCCAGCAGCGCCAGAACAGTGGCCGCCGAGGCCATCAGAGTGCCGGCCAGGGCGATGCGGCGGCGATCAACGCGCCGCTGACGGCCGCGGCGGTAGCCAGGAGGAGGGGGGAGAGGCATGGCACAGAGGCAGCGAACCTGGGAAAGAGCCGCTCAGGGCGACGGTTGAGGCGGAACCGGGGGCTGCACGGCGGGTACGGGATCGTCGGCCAGAGGATCGGAGGTGTCGGCGCTGGCGGGAAACCAGTCGCGCTCGAGGTTCTTCATCAGGACATAGAACGAGGGCACCACGAACAGGCTGAGCACAGTGGCCACCAGCAGGCCACCGAAGATCACCGATCCCAGGGAGCGTTGACTCAGAGCACCGGCTCCATCGGCGATCACCAGGGGGAAAAAGCCCGCCAGAGCCGCCATGGCCGTCATCAGGATCGGGCGAAGGCGGGATCGAGCCGCGCCGCTGGCCGCCGCCGGGATCGATTCGCCCCGCTCGAGGCGCTGGTTGGCCAGATCAACGATCAGGATGCCGTTCTTGGCAGCGAGGCCGATCAGGGTGACCAGCCCAACCTGGGCATAGACGTTGTTCACCTGCCCGCGCATCACCAGGAAGGCCAGGGCCCCCAGCATCGCCAGTGGCACGGTCATCAGGATGATCAGCGGATCGATGTAGCTGCCGTACTGGGCGGAGAGCACCAGATAGACCACCACAATGCCAAGGGCGAAGACCAGGATCGCCAGAGAACCGGCCTGCACCTCGGAGCGGGACAAGGCTGACCAATCCATACCGATGTTGCTGAAATCAAGCTGGCTGAATGCCTGCGACAGACTGTCGATCGCCTGACCACTGCTCTTGCCGATCGCCTCGGCCCCTTGGATCAGCACGGTGCGATACAGGTTGAAGTGACTGACAATCGGCGGAGCGCTGTCCAGCCGGGCCTGAATCACATTGGAGAGAGGGATCTGCTGACCCTTGCCGTTGGTCACATAGAGATTGGCCAGATCCTCCACCACACTCCTGCTCTCTCCTTCGGCCTGCACGTACACCTGCCGGTATTGGCCATCTTCATAGGTGGGATTAACGAAGCGGCCTCCCGCCAGGGCCCCCAGAGTGGCCATGGCATCGCCATAGTTGATATCGAGCGAGGCCATCCGATCGCGATCCACATCCAGCCGCCAGACCGGTGCATCACTGACGAACTGAGTATAGATATTGAAGAAATCCCCCGTGGCCCGCGCCTTGACGATCAGCTGATCAGACAGCTTGGAGAGATCGGTGGGCGTATAGCCACCATTACTGAGGTCGTTGAACTGAAACGAGAATCCCCCCTGGGCGCTGAACCCAGGCACCGCGGCGGGAGACTGGGAGAGAACCACGGCGCCGGGAATCTCACGGAACTTCTGGTTGAAGCGACGGATGATCGCCTGCGCCGATTGCTGCGGAGAGGTGCGTTCCTCAATCGGCTTGAGACCGAAGAAGAAGATGGCTTGATTAAAGGCTCCACCATTGAATCCGGTTCCACCAATCAACTCACCAGAGACAACTTCCGGTTCTTCGGCGATGATTTTTCTGGCCTTATCAGCAACTTCCATGGTGGCTTCGATCGAAGCCTGCGGCGGAAGCTGGATGATGCCGAGCCCGTAGCCCTGGTCTTCCGTCGGCACAAAACCGGTGGGAACGGCCGTGAAGGCAATGCCCGTGAGCACCACGCCACCGAGCAGAACAGCAACCACCAGACGCCGCAGGCGGATCACCTGGTCAAGCAACCGGGCATAGCCGGCAGCCAGGCGCTCAAAGAAGGCGTTGAAGGCCTTGAAGATCGGCTGCAGGAAGGTGCCGATCAAGGCACCCAGCAATCCGAAGAGCAGCATTGTGACCCAGCCATTCACCATGTAGCCGTAAAGGCCACCGATGGCGGCTCCAATCAGGGTCCACTTCAATCCTGTTGGATTGGTCTTGCCGCCTCCCAGCAGCAACGCCGACTGCAATGGCTTGCCAGTGATCGCATTGAAGGTGGACACCAGGATCGAAAACACGATCGTGAGGGCAAACTGGCGGTAGATCACGCCAGTCGCCCCAGGAAAGAAGGTGACCGGAATGAACACAGCCAGCAGCACCAGGGCGGTGGCCAGGATGGCTCCGGTGAGTTCCTTCATCGCATTCGAGGCCGCCTTGAACGGCGGGTCGCCCGCTTCGATGCGGGCCGAGACCGCTTCCACCACCACGATGGCGTCGTCCACCACCAGGCCGGTGGCGAGAATGATCCCCAGCAGGGTGAGTTCGTTGATCGAGAATCCGAACGCCTTGACGAAGACAAGGGCGCCGAGCAGGGCGATCGGCAGGGCCAGGGCAGGCACGGCCGTGGCCTTCCAGTCCTGAAGGAAAAGGAAGATGATCAACAGCACCAGCACAACGGCGTCGCGCAGGGCATCCAGCGCGGCTTCGATGGAGCCATTGATGAAGTCAGTCTGATCAAAGACCTTTTCAAGCCGCACACCTGGAGGCAGGGTACTTTCAAACTGCTTCAGAACAGTATCCACCGATTTTGCAGTTGAGATAGCATTGCTACCGGGCAGCTGAATCACGCCAAACCCAACACAGGGATAACCGGTCTTGGCGTTGATCGCTGACTGATAGAAGTTCTGAAACGCATATTCGGCACGGCCCACATCAGACAGGCGAATCAGGCCGCCATCCGATCCCTCTGCTGTCTGGCTCCCGCCCGGGCCTTTGGCCAGGATGAGATTCTCAAACTCCTGGACCGTTTCCAGGTTGCCGTTGACCAGCAACGGGTAGGTGAGGCGATTGGCCGGAACCGAAGGGGGGCCGCCGATGCTGCCGGCGATCACCACCTGGTTCTGGGAGCTGAGGGCATCAATCACATCATTGATGCTGAGATTGAAGCGAGCCAGCTTGAGGGGATCGACCCAGAGGCGAAAGGCAGGATCGCTGGCTCCAAAGACATTGACCTGGCCCACCCCGTCGGCACGGCTGAGGGGGTAGAGGAGGTTGAGCTGAAACAGACCGTTGAGATAGTTGCGGTCGAACTGGCCTTTGGTGGAGGTGAGGTTATAGACCAGCAGGTAACTGGACGCCGTCTGCTGCACCGTGATGCCCTGGGCATTGACCTGCTCAGGCAGCTGGGCCGTGGCCGTCTGCACCCGGTTGAGCACATTGACCTGATCAATATCGGCGTTTGTGTTCGGCTTGAAATAGACATTGATCTGGCTCACCCCCTGGCCGGTGCTGTTGGAGGTGATGTAATCCATCCCCGGCGCCCCGTTGATCTGCTCCTCCAGAGGTCCGGTCACGGCACTTTCCACCGTGAGGGCATCGGCACCCGGCAGGTTGGCTGTCACCGCAATGGTGGGCGGCGCGATGTTGGGCAGGTTCTCAATCGGCAGCAGCGGCAGGCTGATGATGCCAGCCATCAGAATCAGGATGCTGCACACGGTGCTGAGCACCGGGCGGCGGATAAAGGTGTCCGAGAGGCTCATGGACGTGCGGACCCCGCTGGAGTCGTGCGCACCACCGAGCCGGAACGCAGCTGGGCCAGGTTGCCGAGGATGAAACGATCACTGCTCTGCAATCCCTCCAGCAACGCAAAGCGTCCCTGCTGCAGAGTGCCCACCCGCACCGGCACCTGCACAGCCACCAGAGCGCCCGATGGGGGCTGGCTCGCCAGGGGACGGCCAAGTCGACGGCTGGCCTCGGCCGCCGGCAGTGCCAGGAACACAAACGTCTTGCCTGCCTGCAGCAGAACCGCACGTTCTGGAATCGAGAGCAGGGGCTCCTGGGCAAACACCAGCGTGGCGCTCACCCGCTGCCCGTTGCGCAGCAGGCCATCGCGGTTGTCGAACGTGGCCTTGGTCAGCAGGGTCTGGCTGGTCTTGTCCACCGAGGGGGCCACGAAGGTGAGAGAGCCCCGGGCCAGCTGCCCCTGTTGATCCGGTAGTTGCAGGATCACAGGCAGTCCTCGGCGCACCCGCCAGGCCTGGGAGGCCGGCACATCAAGACGCACCCAGAGAACGGAGTTATCGATCACCGTGGTCACCACGGTGCCGGCCCGCACGAAGTCACCCAGCTTGAAGGCGATGCTGCCGACCTGGCCGGCGATCGGTGCGACGACATCCTTGTAGGCCAGGGTGGCCTGCTGGCCGATCAGCTTGTCCCGGCTTGTGAGGGCCTGGGTGACGTAATAGTCACGTTGCAGGGTGGAGACAGCTCCCTGCTCGTTCAGGAAGATGAAGCGCTGGGCGTTCACCAGGTCCCTGCGGGCCTCCGAGGCCGCCGCATCCACCTCGGCTCGCTGCTGCACCTGATCCAGGCGGAAGAGGGGCTGGCCCTGGCTGACGCTCTGCCCCTCCCGCATCGGCATCGCCACGATCCGCCCATCAATCTCAGCCGCCAGCTTCAGATCCCGGATCGCCTCAAGGGTGCTCTGATAAGTGGCCTGATCGTTGAACGTGCGTGGTGTGGGCTGCTCGATCTGAACAAGGGGCGCCTGCGGTGGCGGTGGCTTCGGTGGGCTGCACGCCTGCAGGGGCAACGCCAGGACCACCAGCCCGGCTCCGAACCTGAGGGCAACGAGCGACTTCACAGAATCCGGGAGGCTGGGCGGAGGATAGGTGGGATCAGGTCCGATCACCATCTGCGCCGCAGACCCTGGCGATTTTGATGGTAAATCGGATCGGGATTGGCGGCCTGCAACTGCCGCATCGCTTCGATCGCCAGCCCGCTCAGGGCTCCGGCTGCCGCCAGCAGGCGCCGCAGCCAGACCAGATCGCCTGGGTCGATCGAGGTGGGGGAATGCTGCACGATCGATTCCATGAACAACCCCACGGCCCAGCCGATCACCATGCCGATCAGCAGGGCCACCACCACCCGCTTGCCCTGAAAGGAAGGGCGCTTGGCCGGCGCTGCGGCAGGCCTGCGATCGTTGTCAGGAGGAGAAGAGGACGCCATGGCCTGGGGATCAAGCGCCATCGGAACCGGGAAGGGTGGGCGCGGGTTGCGATGGGGTGGAGCCACCAGCCAGCAGCGTCTTCACCACCACATAAAATACGGGAACCACGAGCAGCGACAGCACCGTGGCCACCAGCAATCCACCGAACACCACCGTGCCGAGAGACGCCTGACTGCGGGCCCCGGCGCCACTGGCGAGCACCAGGGGCAGGAAGCCGAACAGCGATGAAATGGCGGTCATGATGATCGGCCGCAGACGCGACTGGGCCGCGTCGCGGGCGGCATCGAGGGCCGTGGCCCCCTCGGCCATGCGCTGATTGGCGAGATCGACGATCAGGATGCCGTTCTTGGCCGCCAGGCCGATCAACATCACCAGGCCGACCTGGGCATAGATGTTGAGCACTTCGCCGCGCAGGGCGAGGAAGGTGAGGGCACCCAGCATGGCGGTGGGCACCGTCATCAGGATGATCAGGGGATCGGTATAGCTCTCGTATTGGGCAGCAAGAACCATGTAGACCACCAGGATTCCCAGGGCAAAGATCACAACCGCCAGGGATCCGGCCTTCACCTCCTCACGGGAGATGCCGGTCCAGTCGAAATTCAGGCCCTGCAACGACTGCGCCTCGAACAACTGACGCATGCCATTGATCGCCTGGCCTGAACTCTTGCCGGCAGCCGGGCTGCCCTCAATTTTGATCGAACGGTAGAGATTGAAGTGGGGAATCACACTGGGTCCCTGGGTGGACCTCACCGTGAAAAACTCCGACAGGGGAATCTGGTCGCCTGAAGCATTGCGCACATAGAGAGCCTTGAGCTTCTCCGGCGTGGCACGGTTATCTTCGTCGGCCTGCACGAAGACGCGCCGCACCTTGCCCTCCTGGAAGGTGTCGTTGACGTAGCTGCCACCGAAGTTGACACTGAACGATCGCATCGCATCGCCGAAGTCGACTCCCAGGGATGCCAGGCGATCCCGGTCCACATCAATGGCCAGCTGGGGAGCTTCCGGGGAGAACAGGGTGAAGACCCGCTGAAAGAGATCGCTGCCATTGGCCTCGCGGATCAAGGTGCCCGCCGCCTGGAAGAAGCTCTGGAGGTTAAGGGCGCCGCCGCTGCGGTCCAGAAGCTGGAATTCAAAGCCTCCAGAGGTGCCATACCCCGGAATCGCCGGTGGTTCGACCACAAACACCCGTGCCTCCTGAATCTGGGAGGCCATCTTCTGGTTGAGCCGTCCCACAATCGCACCCATCTCCTGCTCGCGGGTCTGGCGGTCATCCCAGTTCCGCGTGCCGAAGAAAAACAGACCCTTGTTCGGGGCATTGCCATCCAGACTGGCGCCACTGAACACAGAGGCGGCCGTGATGTCCTTCTCGGTTCGCAGGATCTCGGCCACCTTCCGGTTGATCCGATCCGTGACCTGCAGGGAGCCCCCATCGGGGGCCTGCACAAAGCCGATGGCATAGCCCTGGTCCTCGATCGGAACAAACCCTCCCGGGATGGCGCTGAAGGCCACACCGGTGAGGGTGATGCCCCCTGCCAGCACAGCCATCACCAGAATGCGCCGATTCAGAGCCCAGCCCAGCAGGCCCTTGTAGCGGTCTTCGAAGCCGGCATAAAGACCGTTGAAACGGCGAAAGATCACCGGGGTGAACCAACCGGTGGCCAGGCCCGCCGCCGCGAAGATCAACACCGTCAACGGGGTCTCCACCCCGCCGAAGACAAGGCCCACCGCCGCGGCCCCCACCGTGAAGGGCAACCGCAGGGGCAGACCTGTGAGAAGTTTGGCCACATAGCCAACGAACAGTCCCACCACCACAGCCGAGAGCACGGGCAAGACACCACTGCCTCCAGCCATCAGGCCATAGATGAATCCGATCGAGCCGCCGGCGATCGCATAGGTGCGCCGTCCCGGAGGCTCAGAATCCTGAGCGAGCAGGAGCGCCGAGAGCATCGGCGAAAAGGTGAGGGCATTGAAGGTGGAGATCGCCACCGAAAAGATGATCGTGGCGGCAAATTGCTTATAGATCGTACCGGTGGCTCCTGGGAAGAACAGCACCGGCAGAAACACCGCAAACAACACCAGAGAGGTGGCGATCACCGCGCTGAACAACTCATCCATCGTGGCCATGGCCGCCCTGGCCGCCGTCAGGCCCGAAGCCTTTTTGGTGGAGGTGTCTTCAATCACGGTGATGGCGTCATCCACCACCAGACCCGTGGCGAGCACCAGACCGAAGAGAGTGAGCTGATTCAGCGAGAAGCCGAAGGCATTCACCAGGGCAAACGTACCGATCAAGGCCACAGGGATGGCGATACCCGGCACCAGGGTGGCTTTCCAGTCCTGCAGGAACAGAAACAGGATCAGCACCACCAGAACCACGGCATCGCGGAGGGAATCCACAACCCCCTGAATCGAGGCATTGATGAACTCAGTGTTGTCGTAGATCTGCTCCATCTTCAGGCCCACAGGCATCACGGCCTGAAACTCGTCCAGTACAGCCTTCACACCCTCGGATGTCTTGAGGGCGTTGCTGCCACTCAGCTGGTAGACAGCCAGGCCCACGGAAGGAACGCCGCGGATATCGGTGGCCTGCAGGGCATAGTTCTCGCCGCCCAGACTGGCGCGACCCACGTCGCGCAGCCGCACGATTCCACCCTCAGGGGTGGTCTTGACGATCAGGGCCGAAAAATCTTCAACGCTGAGTAAGCGGCCCTGCAGCTGCACAGTGAACGTGAACTCCTGTCCCTTGGGCGCCGGTTCGCCGCCCACACTTCCGGAGGGCACCAGGCGGTTCTGACTGCTGAGGGCCGCGACCACGTCATTGGAGGTGAGGCTAAACGCGGTGAGCTTGGCGGGATCGAGCCAGAGGCGGAAGGCGAGTTTACGTTCGCCGAAATAGGTGAGATCTCCGACCCCAGGCACCCGCTTGATTGAATCGGTGAGATTCTGATCCAGCAGCCCGCTGATTGTCTCGACACTGTAGGTGATTTTGGCAGGATCTTCACTGACGAAGTTATAGACCAACAAAATGGAGTTGGAAGCCTTGTTTACCACCACTCCCGCCTGGCGCACCTCCTCGGGCAAGGAGGGATTGGCGAGAGAAACCCGGTTTTGAACGTTGACCTGATTGATATCGCCATCGGTGCCACTGGCAAACGACACCGTGATCTGGCTGCGACCATCGGCAGAGCTGTTGGAACTGATAAAGTCCATGTTCTCCACACCATTGATCTGCTGCTCCAGCACCGTGGTGACGCCCTGCTCCACCGTGATCGCATCGGCACCCGTATAACTCGCGTTCACGTTCACCGTGGGTGGTGCAATGTCAGGCAGGTTTTCGACCGGCAGCAACGGGATCGAGATCAATCCCGCAATCACGATCAGCAGGCTGCAGACCGTGGTGAGCACGGGGCGAACGATAAAACCGTTGGAAGGCGACACGGTGAACTCGAATCCGAAGACGACACTGATGCGTGGAGGCGAACGCGACCGCCTTAGTTGACCTTGATCGGCATGCCGTGGCGCAGGTTGAGCAGGTTGCTGGTGATCACCTGACGGCCGGAATCCAGGCCTTGAAGCACGGGATATCGATTGTTCTGCAGACCACCGAGCTGCACAGGCGTCTGCAGGGCGAAGCGGGCACTGGGCGGCAGAGCCTCCAACTGCTCGATCGGCACCTTGCCCGGCTGCAGTTTCAGTTCAGCCAGGGTGCCGACCCTGAAGACGAAGCTCTGACCAGACGACTGGGTGACAGCCGCGAAGGGCACGGAGGGCAGCTGACGCCGATCCAGCTCGACGGTGGCCCGCAGCCGCTGACCGTTGCGCAGGCCGCCGCCCGGATTGGCGAACGCCGCCTTGACCAGCAGGGCCTGGGAACCCGCCAGCACGTTGGGGTCGACCGAGTCGATCCGGCCCTCCACCAGCACCCGATCCGAGCCGGCCTGCTTGAGGGTCACCGGCAGACCGGGGCGGATTCGATCGGAAAAGATCGCCGGGACATCGATGCGGGCGAAGAGACGATCATTGCGAATCAGGCGGGTGAAGGGATCTCCGGCACTGATCACATCGCCCACCTTCACCTGAACGTCTGCCACCGTGCCGTCGATCGGCGAGCGCAGATCTCGGAACGCCAGATCGGCCCGCTTGGCCAGCACGGCCTCGCGAGACTCGATGTACTGAGCACGGAACTGATCGCGCTGGATTGCACTGGCAGCACCCTGACGTACCAGGTATTCGTAACGCTGGTAATTGAGTTTGTCCTTTTCCTCCCTCGCCAGCAGGGTGGCCAAGTCAGCCTGGAGCTGAACCTGATCGAGCACCAACAACAGCTGGCCGGCCTTGACCTTGTCGCCCTGGCCAATGCCGAGCTGCTGGATCCTGCCGCCGGCCTGGGCGGCCAGCTGTACCTCATCAATGGCCTCAAGGGTGCTGACCGTCTCCACCCGCTCGCTGAAGGGAGCGATCTGAACCGGAGCGGTGCTCACCACCAGGGGCTTGGCCGCTGGAGGCGCGGGCTTGTCACAGGCCGCCAGGAGCAGTGTGCTCAGGGCAACGGCCATGGAGGCGGTCTTCGAGGCCGTGGCGTTGAACCGGCCTGACGCCCTCAAAGTCCAACTAGGGGATCCCGTCGCGCGTCTCAAGCCCAACAAGGTCCATCCCTGATCTGTAGCGCCATTCTGAAGGCTGTGGAAGCTCTCCGCCAGAGGGGGTGGCTGGCGCCAGGATCGTCCACAGCAGCAGGACCAGCCGGTGTGAGTGACCTCTTCAGCCATCACAGCGAGCAGCGGCGCGCGGCGGTTGCTCCCCTCGCCGATCGGCTGCGGCCGCGGCGCCTCGAGGAGTTCGTGGGCCAGCAGTCGATTCTGGGGCCCGGCCGGCTGCTGCACCGGGCCATCAGCGCCGACCGGGTGGGCAACCTGATCCTGCATGGCCCGCCGGGTACGGGCAAAACCACCCTGGCCCGGATCATCGCGGCCACCACCCGCGCCCACTTCACCAGCCTCAACGCCGTGCTGGCGGGGGTGAAGGACCTGCGGCTGGCGGTGGAGGAGGCCCGCGCCCGGCTGGAGCGGCACGGCCTGCGCACCCTCCTGTTCATCGATGAAGTGCACCGCTTCAACAGTGCCCAGCAGGACGCGTTGCTGCCCTGGGTGGAGAACGGCACCGTCACCCTGATCGGTGCCACCACCGAGAACCCCTACTTCGAGGTCAACAAGGCACTGGTGAGCCGCTCGCGGCTGTTCCGGCTGCAACCGCTGGAGAGCGGCGATCTGGAGGCGCTGCTGCAGCGGGCCCTCACGGACGTGGAGCGGGGCTATGGCGGCCGGGCGATCCGGCTGCTGCCCGAGGCCGCAGCGCACCTGGTCGACGTGGCCGGAGGGGATGCCCGCAGCCTGCTCAATGCCCTGGAGCTGGCGGTGGAGACGACGGAACCGGATCGGCACGGCACCGTCACCATCGATCTGGCGATCGCGGAGGAGTCGATCCAGCAACGGGCCGTGCTTTACGACAAGCAGGGTGATGCCCACTTCGACACGATCAGCGCCTTCATCAAATCCCTGCGCGGATCCGATCCCGATGCCGCCCTGTTCTGGCTGGCTCGGATGGTGGAGGCCGGGGAGAACCCCCGCTTCCTGTTCCGCCGCATGCTGATCTCGGCCGGAGAAGACGTGGGCCTGGCCGATCCGATGGCCATCGTGGTGGTGGAGGCCTGCGCCGCGGCCTTCGAACGGATCGGCCTGCCCGAGGGTCTCTACCCGCTGGCCCAGGCGGCCCTGTATCTGGCCGGCACCGAGAAAAGCAACAGCACCCTGGGCGTGTTCGATGCGATCAAGGTGGTGCGCACCGCCAACAGGCAACAGGTACCGGCCCATCTGCGCGATGCCAACCGCGATGGGCAGGCCTTTGGTGATGGGGTCGGCTACCGCTACCCGCATGCCTACGCCGAGCACTGGGTGGCCCAGCAGTACCTGCCAGTCGCCCTGCAGGGCGAGGTGTTCTGGCAGCCAGGGGCGGTGGGCTGGGAGGGGCAGCGGCGCCAGCGGCTGCAGGAGCGGCGGGCGGCCCAGCTGGGAGCGGCGGCGGAACTCACCGAGGAGGCCGGGGAGCTGCTCACCAGCAGCCCGGAGGATCCCCGCCTCGAGCGATGGCTGCAGCGCCAGGCCAGTGCCGAAGGCGCCAGGCTCGATCAACTGCGGCAACGATTCTGGAAAGACGCTTGCCTGAAGCGCACCGACCGGGTGCTTGTCCTGGAGGCGCGATCGCTGCTCTGGGCGCTGGATCCCCTGCAGCGGGTCCCGGAAGGTGGTGTGGTGATCGGCCCAGCCACAGACGACGATAGAGAAAGGATTCAAAGCCACCTGGCCCTGCTTGACAGCCTGCAGCGGCCGCGTCTGCTCGGGGCCGGCCCTGCAGGGCTCGGGGCCGCCAGTGGCCTTCTGCACAAGGAGGAGCGTTTCGAATGGATCGTGGCGCGCCAACCACTGCGGCACATCGGGGCCTCCGGCTGGAGCACCTGGCTGCAGCAGCTGGACCAGCTGGCGGCCCCAGCGGCCGAGATCCGCCTGTTGTTCAGCGCACCGATGATCGGGCCGGCCAGCGCCCTGCGCTGCCTGCGCACTTCCATGGCGAAACCCAAGCCATCTGCAGCCCGAGGTGGTGTCGGGTCTGAAGTTCTGGCACGCCTGGAGACACGGGAGCAGGAGTGGTTACGGCAGGAGCTGGCCGCTGAGGGCTGGGCCTTGGCAGGTCTGGGTCAGCGGGGTTGGGAATGCAACAGCGAAGCCTGGGAGGAGTCACTGCCGCTGCCGCTCACGCCATCCCTGCTGGAGCGCTGGTTTGCTCCCGGCAGCGCCTATTGCCGCTGGCTGCAAGAGCAGGGCGAGGGCGAGGCCCTGGCCCTCCTGCTGCAGGACCTGAAAGGCCTGCCGAATGCCGTTCTGCCCCAGCGCCTCGAACATCGGCTGCTGCTAGCCCGCCGCACTGGAGCGTGAACAGCCACGCCACAGGAGGGGCGGATGGGCACAAAAAAGCCCCGGCTGAAGCCGAGGCGGAAAGGACCAAACACGGCCCAGGATCACCAGAGGCCGCGGATGGGCTCAACGGGCATCGGGGCGGGGGCGGCTTGACGGGGAGCAGCCACAGCATCGGCCATCTGGTTGGCCTGGATGCAGGCGGGCAGGAAGACGTACCAGGACAGCAGGGAGGTGCATTGCGCTTCACCCTGGCAACGACCCTCTGCACAGATGTTCTGCTTTCCGTCGTAGGTGTTGCAGGTATCAGCCAGGCGGAAGTCAGTAGGCAGGGCCGCCATGATCCCGGCCGAGGAGATCGAACCATCCACGGAATCGGCAATGATCGCCGAACGCAGCGCCTGGACGGCGTAGGTGTTCATCGTCCAGTAGGGGAAGTAGCTGCGGGTGGCGTTCTTGAGGAACTTGACTCCGTTATCGGAATAGAGGAAACGGGAGACGCCGACCAGGTCGACGCTATACGTCTTGGACAGACCGGTGCGAACCTCTTCGGAGGTCCAGCCGGAGCGGGCCAGACCGCTGGCAAGACCGCGATCGGTCACATCACCGGAATCAATAAAGGTCGAGAAGGCATCAAGGTTGGTGGACCAGACGGCACCGCCGCTGTTCCAACGAACGGGAAGATCGTTGTCAACTGCGGCAGAGGCCGGCAGAGCAACGGTGGTGAGGGCCGTTCCCACGGCGAGACCGGCAAGCAGGCGCTTCAGCACGGGACATAAAAGGGGACTTCGTTCCAAAACTAGCCTTCAACCGCAAAGACGCCCACGCTGCAAGCCCCTGCTCCTCAACCCGTCACCGAACGATGGACACCAGCAATGCGGTCGTTACACCATCAGCGTCGCAGCCCAGTCGCAACCGAATATCTCCGGACTTGCTGACAGGTCAGATACCAGAAGGAATTCCAACGAGACCAGAGCAATGACAATCTCTTCAGTCCCAGCTCCACACGGTGCAAGGCCGCCCGGGAAGCAAGCCGGGGCCGACGCTGCATTGTCACCAAATGATCACATCGATAGACTGGGTCGCAAATTGCGGCGCATGAGTGCCCGGAGACGCGTGATCCTCATGTTGTCGATTCGCCTTCAACGCCGCCTGGCCAGCGAGTCATATCAGCACAGGCGCGAAAAAAATGCACGTGCTTTGCATCACGGCATCCGCCCCAGCAGGTGGGCCCGCGTCACACCCTCCCCTACCGCCGCCCACAGCCACTCCCCCCGCTGACCGCTGCAGCTGGGGGGAGTGGCCCCATCAACCAACTGGCGAAGCTCGCAGCGGGCGTGGTCAAAGCACCAATGATGCAATTCTGCAGCCAGGCTGGAGCGGCGCCACTTGATCGCCGCCTCCTTGTGCACCCAGCTGGTCAGCACGGCCTGCTGCAGGCTTACGGGATCTTGGCTCCAGGGGCCGTCCAGAAGCTGTCGACGCTCCGCTGCAGGGAAGTGACGCTGGATCAACGGGACTGCCGCCAGACGACGGGTCAGGGATTCAATGTCGACACCGATCGGCCGGGGGGACCAGGCCGTCAGCAGGGCGGCACCGCTGTGACTGATGCCGGTCCAGCCGTGCCCGGCCTCCAGACGCGGTGCCTCCCCAGGGGGGCTGTGCAGGGGCACCGCGGCTGGATCACAGCGCAGGGGCTCCGCCAGTTGGGCGCGCAACAGGGCACGACTGGCCGCATAGCAGCTCCGGCGGGGTTCCGCCAGACTCGCGCACCAGCTCCGTTCCTGGTGGCTCAGCCGCTCCAGCACATCCGACGGCGTCACCATGGAGACCAGCCACAGCTGGGGGTCCGCTTCTAGGCTCACCCCCTCCGAACTCCGCCCTGCCATGGCCCTCCAGATCGGTGATCCCGCACCAGATTTCACGCTGCCCGACCAGGAGGGCAAGTCCGTGAGCCTGGCGGACTTCCGCGGACAACGCGTGGTGATCTACTTCTATCCCAAGGACGACACACCGGGCTGCACCAAGGAGGCCTGCAATTTCCGCGACCAGTGGAGCAGCTTCAGCGCCAATGGCATCACGGTGCTGGGCATCAGCAAAGACGGCGCCGCCAGCCATGCCAAGTTCATCGACAAGTACACCCTTCCCTTCACCCTGCTCAGCGATGCGGAGCCCTGCCCGGTGGCCGAGGCCTACGGCAGCTACGGCCTCAAGAAGTTCATGGGCAAGGAGTACATGGGCATGATGCGCCACACCTTCGTGGTGGACCCAGAGGGGAAGATCGAGCTGGTCTACCTCAAGGTCAAGGCGGAGGAAATGGCCGATCAGATCCTTGGAGATCTCGGTCTGGCCTGAGGGTCCTCCAGCTGCACCAGAGCCTCCAGGCAGAGATTCGGGGCATGGATGAGCTGGAGCGGTGCTGCCGCTGGCATGGCCGGCTCGATCAGGGGCAACAGCTGGGCCCCGTCTCCACCGGTGAGCCAGAGGCGGCATCCAGGACAGACAGCCACAGCTTCCGCAGCGGCCGCCACCACCGCCGCCGCCAGACCCCGCACCACGCCTTCGGCCATGGCGGCGGCGGTCTCCTGGGGCCAGGCTGCAGCAGCGCCAACTGGGGAGCTGTCGCTAGGGATCGGAGGCCATGCCTCCATCCGTGGCAACCGCGCTGTTCCTGCCGCCAGCGCCCGCAGCTGCAGGGCGACACCGGCCTGAAGGCGGCCGCCTCGAAAGCGGCCGGTGCCATCCACCAACGTGAGGCTCAGGGCCGTGCCTGCATCCGCCACCAGCACGGGCCTGTGATCCTGCCGCCAGGCCCCCCACCCCGCCAGCGCCCGATCCACACCCAGCCAGGCAGGCATCTCCCGCAGCGGAACCTGGCTCAGATCCAGCCGCGGGGCACCGGCCAGTCCGGCCATTGCAGTGGCCGGAACGGGCCCGACCGCCGCCCAGGCCCTCAGGCCGCCCGCCGGAAACCCAGCCTCAGGCGTGGTGTGGCAGAAGCGCAGGGCGGCACCTGGTTCGGGCGGTCGCTGGGCCCAGTGCCAGCGGCTGTTGCCGATCAACAACCAGCTTGCCAGCGGCTCAGATGCCCTCACCCATCAATCCGGGCAGATGGATGCCACATTCCTGCTTGAGCCCCCCAAAACGCGTGGCCCGGCCAATGGTGCTGCCATCGTCGGGGGCACTGGAATGCCAGTCGCCCACGGTCGTGTAGCCCTGTTCGAACAGCGGATGCTGGGGGAGACCGTGCTCCTCCATGTAGTAGTAAACGTCGCGATTGCTCCAGACCAGCAGGGGCCGCAACGACCAGCGCTGGCGGATCGGATCGAGCACCTGCATGCTGCGGCGGTGATCGGTCTGGCCACCCCGCACACCGCTGGCCCAGCAGCGCACCTGCAGCTCAGCGAAGGCACGGTCCAGCGGTTCCACCTTGCGGATGCGGTGATAGAGCTCCAGATCTTCGACACGGCCGGTTTCCCAGAGCCGGCCATGCAAGGCCTCCATCCGGGCCGGCGACAGCCCCGACTGCGCCACGTGCAGGTTGAGGCCCAGACGGGCCGTGAGCTGATCGGCGTAGCGATAGGTCTCGGGCGGCAGGTAGCCGGTGTCCACCCAGATCACTGGGATGGAGGCACCGCCATCCAGACGGCTCAGCATGTGCAGCAGCACCGCCGACTGGATCCCGAAGCTGGTGGTCAGCGCAAAACCGTCCTGAAACCGATCGAAGGCCCATTGGAGACGCTCCTGGGCCTTGAGCGGATCCAGGTCGGCACGGGCCGCGGCCAGATCGATCGACCGCCCCGCCATGTCAACGGGGAGGGTTGCGGCGGGGGCAGTCACCATGACTCCATCATCGCCCCCGATGGAACGGCTGGTTAGGGTGCCGATCGGGCACGTCTGGATCAGGACACAGGTTTTCCAATCCTGCACCCATCTCCCTCCCCGCCCGCATCACCAGCTCCCAACCTCGCCAGCGGCCCACCGTCCGAGCCCTCCCCATACCCGACCCAGCGTGTCCGACGTGAGCTCCGATCCCATCGCACCTGACACGTCGTCGGCCACGGGATCCATCGATCGCAGCATCGTGATCGTGGGTGGCGGCTTCGGTGGCCTCTACACCGCCCTGGCCCTGGCCCAGCACCGCGATCACCCGCCGATCCTGCTGATCGAACCCAACGAGCGCTTCGTCTTCCAGCCCCTGCTGTACGAATTGCTCAGTGAGGAGATGCGCAGCTGGGAGATCGCCCCCCGCTACGACAGCCTGCTGGCCAGCCGCGGCATCGCCTGGCTGCAGGACCGGGTGGACCAGGTCGACACCGAACAGCACACGCTCAAAACCCGCAGCGGTCATGAACTCCGCTATGGCCGCCTGGTGATCGCCAGCGGCGGCCAACCCGCCACCTTCAACGTGCCAGGCGCCCTCGAGCACGCCCTCTTCTTCCGCACGCTTCATGACGTGGAACGGCTCCAGGGGCTGGTGCGGCAATTGCGGCAGCAGGCGCTGCCGTTGCAACGCCTGGCGATCGTGGGGGCTGGCCCCAGCGGTGTGGAGCTGGCCTGCAAGCTGGCCGATCTGCTCGGCGGCAGCACGCTGATCGAGCTGATCGAACAGGGGGAGGATCTCCTGCCCCAGGCCCGCTCCTTCAACCGCGAACAGGCGCGGCTGGCCCTGCAACGCCGCGATGTGCGCCTGCGCTGCCGCAACCGGGTGCGGGCCATTCATCCCGGCGGCCTGGATCTCCTCCTGCCGGAGCCGGGCAACGAGGCCGGTCGGCAGGAACGTCTGCCGGCGGAAGCGGTGATCTGGACCGCCGGCTTCCAGGCCCGCCCACCGGCCCTCAACCCGCCCGTGCCAGGCGACCGCCTGGGTCGCCTGCCCGGCCAGCCTGACCTGCGGCTGCAGGGGCATCACGACGTCTTTGTGATCGGCGATGGCGCCCATGTGGCCGACGAGGACGGCGAGCCGTTCCCCGCCAATGCCCAGGTGGCTTTTCAGCAGGCCCCCTGCCTTGCCGCCAACCTGCTGCACTCCCTGGCCGGCGAACCGCTGGACTCCTTCCACTGGAACGACCTGGGCGAGATGATCAGCCTCGGGCTCGGCGAAGCCAGCCTCACCGGTGGTGGTTTCACCTTGGCGGGCGCCGCGGCCTTCCAGTTGCGGCGCCTGGCCTACCTGACCCGACTGCCCGGCCTGCCCCTGCAACTCAAGGTGGCGGCCGGCTGGCTCACCGATGGACGCTGAGCGCGATGCAGGCTGACCTGAAGACGGCCGCAGCCTGGCCCCGGCCGCGGGCCCTGCTGCTCGATGCGATGGGCACCCTGATCACCCTGCGCCAGTCGGTGGGGCACACCTACGCCGCCGTGGCCGCTGAGCACGGGCTCACGGTGGAGGCGACCGCCATCGACCGGGTTTTCGGCGCGATCTACCGGCAGGCTCCACCCCTGGCCTTTCCGGGGCTGGAGGGCGCCGAGCTGCTGGCCGCTGAACGGCAGTGGTGGGGGGAGCGGATCTCAACGGCCCTGCAGCAGGCGGGCGGCGTGGTGGCACCACCGGAGCTGCAGCACGCCCTGTTCGAGCGTTTCGCCGATCCAGCCCTCTGGATGGTCTACGCCGAGGTGCCGGACTGTCTGGCCCGCTGGCAGACCCTGGGGATCCGCCTGGCCGTGGTCAGCAATTTCGACCAGCGTCTCCAGGGCCTGCTGGAGGGGCTGGGCCTGACCAGCTGGCTGGAAGTGGTTGTGGTGTCCAGCAGTGCCGGGGCCGCCAAACCCTCGCCGCTGCCATTCCGGCAGGCGCTCCATCAGCTGCAGCTGGAGCCCGGGCAGGCCTGGCACGTGGGGGACAGCCCGGAGGATGAGCTGGGAGCCGCCGCTGCCGGAGTGCGCTGCCTGCGCCTGGATCGGTCTTGAAACAGGGTGTTCTGGCCGGGCGAACCGAAGGGCTGCGCCCCGCCCAGCGGCGGCAGCTGGAGCGCCTCTGTCATCGCCGCCATCGCCCGGACGAAACGGCCGACACGCTGGGGCTGCAGCGCCTGGCGGGGCTCAGCCACGAGCTGGAAACCCCGCTGACCCTGCTGGTGGACGGCCGCGGCCTTGGCCGGCTGCTGTGGGTGGGCCCCCTGGAAACCTCAGGCCGGCTGCTGGAGCGGCTGCCGGGATCGAGCCGACGCCTGGGGGAAGACTGGCGTCTGCTCACCTGCTGCGGACGCAGCCGCAAGCTCGAACCCGGTACCCAGGAAGGGATCGTGGGGCTGGATCTGGCGCCGCGGCTGTGGCTGCGCTTCCCGGATCAACCCGCTGCCGGAGGGCACTGGCCAGCCGGCCTGTTCGTGCCCAGCGGAGCCGGGCAGCCCTGGCAGGGCCTGGAGGAGGGGGATCTGGGCGATCTGTGCGGCCGTGATCCCGCCGGCCTGCCCTGCGCCTCCACCGCCCCTGCTGCCATGGCGCCGGGCGATCGGCCTTCAGCCAGGGGAGCGCCAGCCGCTGGGCAGGAGCGGGTTCTGCTGCTGGTCCTCACCCCGAATGACCAGCAGCAGGCCAGCCGGGAGATCGCCGAGCTGGAGGGCCTGGTCCGCAGCGCCGGGGCAGAACCGGTGGGACTGGTGACCCAGCGCCGCCGGCAGGAGTCCCCCCAGAGCCTCTGGGGCGAGGGCAAGCTCAGCGAGGCCGCCCTGGAAGCGCGGCGGCTCGGCGCCAGCCTGGTGGTGACCGATCGGGAACTCAGCCCGGTGCAGGGCCGCAACCTGGAGCGGTTGCTGGATCTGCCGGTGAGCGACCGGAGCGAGCTGATCCTCGACATCTTTGCCCAGCGGGCGGCCAGCGCCGCCGGTCGTTTGCAGGTCGAGCTGGCCCAGCTGCGCTACCGCCTGCCACGGCTCACCGGCCGGGGCCAGAGCCTCTCGCGCCAGGGGGGCGGCATCGGCACACGAGGGCCGGGCGAAACCCAGCTCGAGAAAGACCGGCGCGCCATCGCCCGCCGCATCGACCACCTCCAGGCCAAGCTGAAACAGCTGAGCGCCCACCGGGCCCGCCTGCGGCAGCAGCGCCACGGCCTCCGCCGGCTGGCCCTTGTGGGCTACACCAACGCCGGCAAAAGCTCCCTGCTCAATGCCCTCACCCGCCGCCAGGGCGATCAGGCAGTCGTGGCAGAGAACAAGCTGTTCGCCACGCTCGATCCCACCACCCGCCGCATCGACCTGATTCCCGCCAGCGGCCCACCTCTGGCGCTGCTGGTCACCGACACGGTGGGCTTCATCCGCGATCTGCCGCCGCCCCTGATCGAAGCCTTCCGCTCCAC
This sequence comes from Synechococcus sp. CCY9201, assembly GCF_034931105.1. NCBI lineage: Bacteria > Bacillati > Cyanobacteriota > Cyanophyceae > Synechococcales > Synechococcaceae > Synechococcus > Synechococcus sp. CCY9201. The sequence continues at coordinate 46,823 of NZ_JAYGIC010000015.1, forward strand.
CCTCGAGGAGACCCTCGATGCCGATGGCCTGCTGCTGGTGGTGGACCTCAGCGATCCAGGCTGGCCGGAACAGATCGCCACGGTGAACGCCATTCTCGATTCGCTCGGCAGCTGCGTTCCACGGCGACTTGTGGCCAACCAGATCGATCGCTGCCCGGCAGGGGAGCTGGAGAGGGCTCTGGCCCTGGAGCCGCAGGCCCTGTTCGTCTCAGCCACGGCAGGGCTGGGCCTCCAGGGGCTGCGGACGGCATTGCAGGATTGGCCGGATTCCTCGATCGAACGCCTGTCATGAGTGCCCTGCTTCAGACGGCACTGCACCCCCAGGCGCTGATCACCCTGGTCGTGTTTGCCCTGGCGATCGTTCTGTTCATCACAGGCTGGCTGGCACCGGAGGTGACCGGACTGCTGGCTGCCGGCCTCTTGATCGCCACGGGAGTCCTGAAGCCCGCAGAGGCGGTGGCCGGGTTCGGAAGCACCGCTCTGATCACTCTGATCGGTCTGTTCGCCCTCTCGGCTGCCCTGTTTCGCTCCGGCGCCCTGGATCGCCTGCGGGGTCTGATCGGCTCGGATGCGGTGCGCAGCCCCAAGCGGATGATCACCCTGATGGTGGCGGTGGTGGGACCGGTGTCGGCCTTCATCCCCAACACCCCGATCGTGGCCACCCTGCTGCCGGTGATCGAAGGCTGGTGCCATCGCCACCGGATCGCCCCCTCCAAGGTGCTGCTGCCCCTCTCCTTCGCCACGGTGCTGGGGGGAACCCTCAGCCTGCTGGGCAGCTCCGTGAACCTGCTGGCCAGCGATGTGAGTGAGAAGCTCGGTTACGGAGCCTTCGATCTGTTCACATTCACAGGCATCGGCCTGGGGGTCTGGCTGGTGGGCGGGACCATGATGGTGCTGCTGGCCGATCGCTTCCTCCCGAACCGAGGTATTGATGACGACGATCTGGTGGGCAGCTTTGCCAGGAGCGGATACCTCACCGAGGTTCTGATTCCAGAGGGCTCCGAGCTTGTGAACCAATCGCTGCACCTGAGCCGCCTGCAGCGCCGCTTTGACGTGGACGTGCTCGAACTGCACCGCGGCAACGAGCGCTTCCTGCCCCCCCTGGCGGATCGCAGCCTTGCGGCGGGTGATCGCCTGCTGCTGCGTTGCAGCCGCGACGATCTGCTGCGGCTGCAACAGGACCACACGATCAGCCTGGCCCCGGCCAGTCAGGATGAGGAAGAAGGTGCTCGGATTGATCCGGGCAGCCAGCGCACTGTCGAAGTGTTGCTGCCCTCGGGATCGACCCTGACAGGAGACTGCCTACGGGATCTTCGGTTTCGCCAGCGCTACAACGCCACCGTCCTGGCCCTGCGCCGTGGCAATGCGGTGCTGCGCGAACAGCTCGGCCAGGCGGTGCTGAGGGAAGGCGACGTGCTGCTGCTGCAGGCGCCCCGGGATGCCATCCGCGGCCTGCAGGCCACCAACGACCTGGTGGTCCTGGAGCAGCTGGAAAAGGATCTCCCCACCGTGAGCCGCAAGCGCTACGCCATTGTGATCGCGGCGCTGGTGATCCTTCTGCCCAGCTTTGAGCTGATGCCGCTGGTGGCTTCGGTGCTGCTCGGCACAGTGGCGATGGTGGCGACGGGCTGCCTCCGGCCCGGCGATCTGCAGCGCTCGATCCGTCTGGACGTGATCCTGCTGCTGGGCTCCCTGGCCAGTTTCAGCGTGGCTCTCGAGAAAACGGGGCTGGCTGAAGCGATCGCCACGGCCCTGCTGAGTGGCTTACACACCTGGTCGGTGTTCTGGGCTCTTGTGGTGGTGTTCCTGTTCACCACCCTGCTGACTGAAGTGATGAGCAATGCGGCCACCGTGGCCCTGCTGATCCCGATCGGAGCCCAGCTGGCCAACGGGCTCGGCCAGCCACCGATGGCCTTTATTTTCACCGTGTTGTTCGGGGCCAGCCAGAGCTTCCTCAGCCCTGTGGGCTACCAGACCAATCTGATGGTGTTCGGACCGGGCCGCTATCGGTTCCTCGACGTGGCTCGCTACGGCGTTCCCCTGACACTGACCATGACCTTCCTGGTTCCCTGGCTGGTGTGCCGTCAGTTCAGTCTGTAGCGGTCGCGAAGAAGCCGCTGCTGTGCCACGATCGGCAACTGGCCTTCCCTTGCCACACTTCTCTGATCATGGCTCTGCAGCTCGGCGACACCGTTCCCGATTTCACCCAGGATTCCCAGCTGGGTACGATCAATCTCTACGACTTTGCCGGCAACAGCTGGGTCGTCCTGTTCTCCCACCCCGCCGACTACACCCCGGTCTGCACCACGGAGCTGGGCGAAGTAGCCCGCCTTCGCCCGGAATGGGAGAAGCGCAATGTCAAGACGATTGCCCTGAGTGTCGACTCAGCCGAGAGCCACAAGGGCTGGATCGGTGATATCAATGAGACCCAGAACACCACCGTCGACTATCCGATTCTGGCGGATGCCGACAAGTCGGTGAGCGACCTGTACGGGATGATCCACCCGAACTCCCTCAACAATCTCACGGTGCGGTCGGTGTTCATCATCGATCCCAGCAAGAAGTTGCGCCTGCAAATCACCTATCCCGCCAGCACGGGTCGCAATTTTGACGAAATCCTGCGCGTGATTGATTCACTTCAACTCACCGATTCCCACCAGGTGGCCACACCGGTGAACTGGAATGATGGCGACGACTGCGTGGTGGTGCCCTCCATTCCCACCGAAGAAGCCCGCACCAAGTTCCCCAAGGGTGTCACGGAAGTGAAGCCCTATCTGCGCATGACCCCGCAGCCCAACAAGTGATCGGATCCTGATCCGAGAGCCAACCCCTCCTGCCATGGCGCCACGCCCAAAGCGTCCCCCAGGGCATCGCTACCGCTGGCATCAGCGTCTCAGCGTTCCCCAGTTCACGGCGATCACCGGACTTCTGGTGATCGCTTTCGGAACGTTCATCCTGGCCTCACCGCTCTGCTCCACCAAAACGGTGGGGCTCTGGGAAGCCCTGTTCACCGTGACCTCCGCGATCACGGTGACCGGCCTTTCGGTCATTGATGTCGGAACCGAGTTGACCCCTATCGGGCAGGTGGCTTTAGCGGGTCTGATCATCACCGGTGGGCTCGGGCTGATGGCGATCACCACCTTTCTGCAGGGGTTCGTACAGGGGCACTCCGGCCTGAGGCACCGGCTTGACAAGGGCCGGGCCCTTGATGAATTCGGGGTCGGCGGCATCGGGCCGACCTTCCGGTCAATCCTGATCACAGCCGGCTGCGTGATGGGGATCGGCACCCTGATCCTGTTCAGCTTCGGCTTCAATGACATCCCCAATCTGGGGGAACGGCTCTGGGCCTCGATGTTCCACTGCATCAGCGCTTACAACAACGCTGGTTTCGGATTATGGAGCGACAGCCTGGTGCGCTACCGCAGCAATCCGGTGGTGAATCTGGTGATCGCCAGCATGATCGTGATGGGCGGTCTTGGATGGAGAGTCACCAATGATCTCTGGGTCAATCGCTTCCGCCTGCGGCGCCTGAATCGCCTGAGCATGCACACCCGTCTCGTGATTCGCAGCACGATCGGTCTGATTCTGGTCGGGACTATCGGCCTTCTCCTGACTGAGCATCTCGATACCGAGGGGCTTCTGATGCAGAAGCTCGATACCCTGGACAAACTTCAGGTGAGTCTGTTCCAGTCGATCACCACACGCACCGCTGGCTTCAACACGATTCCCCTCACCACCAGCACGCTCTCCGATGCAGGCCTGTTGCTGATGATGGGGCTGATGTTCATTGGCGCCAGTCCCGGTGGCACCGGTGGCGGCATCAAAACCACCACCTTTGCGGCCCTGATGGCAGCCACCCGCTCCACCCTGCGAGCTGAAGACGGCGTGGTGGTGCGCAATCGCGAGATTCCAGCCAAGGTCGTACTGCGGGCCGTCGGGGTCACCCTGGCCTCGCTGCTGTTCGTTCTCGGGATGGCCCTGCTGCTGGCCCTCGACAACATCGGCGGTGGCGGCAGCGCCGAGACCGAGGCCTTCACCTTCCTTGAAAAACTGTTCACCTGCGTCTCCGCCTTCAGCACCGTGGGGCTGGATGTGGATGTCACAGTCCACCTGGATCGCTGGGGCCAGGCGGTCTTGATGGTGGGCATGTACGTCGGCCGACTGGGAATCCTGCTGCTGCTCTCTGCGTTCTATGGCAGTCGCCCTCAGACTCGGGTCAAGTATCCCAAGGAAGAGCTCTACATCTGAACCGTCGAACCAGCACCGACCAGCCAGGCCCCATCCAAACTTCTCCAGCGACCAGTGCAGGCAGACAGGCGACACAGACGGCCTAAACAGAAGCCCAGACCACGCAGCCAAGTCAGAAGTCCCAGGCAGACAGCCAATCCAGACGGCCAATCCAGACAGCCCATGCGGACAGCGAAACCTGACGGAGCTTCCGCACGCACCACCCCCACCGACCACACCAACCACACCGACCAGAGGATGCAGCGGGAATGAACCAGTGGTGGCAATGGCAGGGAAGCGAGGATCGCTTCGAAGACAGCTTCGCCGTGATCGGTGTTGGACGCTTCGGTGGTGCCGTCTGTAAGTCGCTCGCCAGCGCTGGTGCCGACGTGCTGGCGATTGACAGCAGTCAGCGGGCCATTGACGAGTTGCGTCAGGCCGATCCGGGCATTGAGGGTCGGGTGGTGGACTGCACTGATGAAGAGGCCCTGCGGGCCTCGGGAGTGCTGGATCTCGGCACGGTGGTGGTGGCGATCAGCGAGCCCCTCGAGGCCAGCATCACCGCCACCCTGATCGCCAAGGACAGCAGCGACAGCCGCGTCAAACACGTGATCGCGCGGGCCACCAGCGATCTGCACGAGAAGATGCTGCGCCGGGTCGGCGCCGACCGGGTGGTGTTTCCCTCGAAGATGCAGGGAGAACGCCTGGGGCTGGAGCTGGTGCGTCCGAACCTGCTGGAACGCCTGCGGCTGGACGACCGCAACAGCATCGAGGAGATCAAAGTGCCCCGCGCCTTCGTCGGGCACTCCCTGCGGGACATCAACCTTCGCAAGAACTACAACGTCAGCGTGCTGGCGGCCGGCCCCCAGAACCAGCTGACCGTCAACCCACCGGCCTCCCATGTGCTCAATGAAGGCGAACTGCTGGTGGTGATGGGCACCAGCACGGCGCTGGAAGCGCTTCCCTCCACCTGATCGCCATGCGCGTGGTCGGCCTGATGAGCGGCACCAGCGCCGATGGCGTGGACGCGGTGCTGGCCGCCTTCTCAGGCCCGCCCCAACGCCCCCGCTGGCAGTTGCTGGGGCGGGCCTCCGTTCCCTATCCCGACGACCTCCGCCAGCGGCTGCTGGCGTTGGGCCAGGGAGCCTCGTGCACCTCGGCGGAGCTCCTTGACCTGAGCGAGGCCGTGACCGAGGTGCAGGCCGAGGCGGCCCGCCATGCCGATCCCGGTGCCACAGCCGCTCTGGTGGGCTGCCACGGTCAGACGCTCTGGCACCGCCCCCCTACGGGCGATCGCCGTGGCGCCAGCCTGCAGCTGCTGCAGGGCCCGTTGCTGGCTTCCCTGCTGCAGCGACCGGTGGTTCACGACTTCCGGGCTGCCGATCTGGCCCTGGGGGGGCAGGGGGCGCCGCTGGTTCCCCCCTGTGATGCGGCACTGCTGGGCAGCACCGGTGGCTGGCGCGCCCTGCTCAACCTGGGAGGCATCGCCAACCTCACCCTGCTGCCGCCCCGCCACGGTCCCGATCGCCACGCGTCGGTACGCGGCTGGGATTGCGGCCCGGCCAACACCCTGCTGGACCTGGCCGTGGAGCAATTCAGCCAGGGACAGCTGAGCTTCGATGACGGGGGCGCCTGGGCAGCACGCGGCAGGGTGCAGACAACGGTGCTGGAGCGCTGGCTGCAGGAGCCCTATCTGCTCCAGCACCCACCCAAGTCGACCGGCCGGGAATTGTTCGGCCAGGCCGACCTGCAACGCCGCCTGGCGGACCTGGCCCAGACCAGCGCGGCTACCCGCGACAGCACCGACTTCGCCGCCGACAGTCTCGCCACCCTGACGGCCTTCAGCGCCGCGACCGTGGCCCAGGATCTCCAGCGCGGTCCACGGCCAATCGAACTGCTTGTCGCCGGAGGAGGCGGCCGCAACCAGACCCTGATGCGGGAGCTGCGGCGCCGCTGCCGGGGCATGAGCGTGCGACCCCTGCAGGAGCTGGGCATCGGCGATCTGGAGAGGGAAGCCCTGGCCTTCGCGTTGCTGGCCTGGTGGCACCAGCAGGGCCACCCCGGCTCCCTGCCAGCGGTGACCGGCGCCCGTCAGGAGGCCGTGCTGGGGACTTGCGCCAGGCCTGCAGGGCTGTCACCTGATCGCTGCGGCTGATCCCGCGTCAAGCGCGAGGGCGGAACAGCCGTAAGCGGCGGGTTCTCTGAAGCCGTTGGCCTCGATTCTGCTCCTGACGCACGAGGGCCGCACGAAAGCGATCGGCCTGGACCTCGCTCGGCAGCAGACCGGAGTCGCCGGCCAGAAGCTGCTGCCGCTCCATCCGCTCCACACCCTGCTGGATCAGCACCCGCGCCATGTTGCTGACGGTGCGGGAATCCCGCTCCGCCAGAGCCGTGAGCCGGTCGCATAGATCCTCAGGCAAGACCACCTGAATCCGCGGCGACTTTGAGCGGCCACTGGAGGATGTCTGTCGGGTAGGCACGGCGCAGTGGAGGGTGGATGGCTCACGGGCGGAGACGCCCGGACAAAGGCCGCACTGGACAGCACCAATGACCACCAGTGTACAAACACACCCTTGGGTAGTATCCAAGCCTATGCTGTAGCCAGACCCGGCCCTCGGCCATGGCGCCTCGCTCCAACGGCCCCACCACCACCTCCGCCCAAAGCAGTGGTGATGTGCTGGTATCAGCCGTGATCAGCCCCTACCTGCTCACCCACCTGCACCACGTGCTGCAACGGGCGGAATTCGGAGCCCGTCAGGACGGGCAGAGCAGCCTGGCCGCCAACTACGCCCAGCTCCGCCAGGTGCTCTGCCAGGAAGCCCGCAGCCTCAAGGGCGAAACCGCTGACAACGAGGCCAAGTCCTGAGTGCCCTTCCCTACGGAACGCGAACAACCGCGTCCCAGGGCACACTGTGGGGCACCTCCACTGCATAGGGTCAAGCCATCCGTGGCCGAGCGATGAGCAACGCACCCCAGCTCTACGCGCGCATCAGCGCCGATGCGGCACTCACCCAGGACCTGTTCCGCCAGGCCCTGCAGGACCCCAGCGGCGCCTTGCAGCGGATCGTTGCCCTCGGTGAGGCCGAAGGTCTGCCGGTGAGCGCGGACGAGGTGAAAGCCCACATCTCCAGCCTGGAGGACGGCGACACCAAGCAGTGGCTGCTCAAGGCGCGCGGCGGACTGTGACGCCGGCAAGGGGATCGGCCGCCATCGCCACGCCGGCATCCGGTGCGCGGGACTGGCTCGAACCTGGAGGACTGACAGGGATCCCACCGGGACGGCGATGGGCCCCACCCCCCTGGGCCCAGCTGAAGAAGAGCCAGTAGCTCACGATCGCCAGACCCGCCGCCACCACCAGAGCGGCCACCTGCTCGAGGCGCTTGATCATCCCAACGAGCAGCCGAGGTTCTGAAAACCACTCTGCCGGACGCTGATCCGAGGGACGGATCTCAGGGGTTCCGGTCGGGAGGATGGCCAGGGATGATGCAGGCAATGCACCGGAACCGGCAGGATTCCGTTGCTCCTGCCGTACCCATACCCACGCCGCCGTGCTTCGTCTCGAACGGATCAGCAAGATCTATCCCACCGGTGAAGTGCTGCGGGATGTCACCTGGGAGGTGAAGGCCGGTGAGCGCATCGGCCTGGTGGGAGTGAACGGTGCCGGCAAATCCACCCAGATGCGGATCATTGCCGGCCTGGAGGAAGCCAGCGGCGGCCAGGTGGTGAAGCAGGGGGAGCCGCGCATCGCCTACCTGCAGCAGGAATTCGATGTCGATCCCGAGCGCACCGTGCGCGAAGAGCTGTTTCAGGCCTTCGGCGAAGCAGCCCAGGTGCTGATCCGCCAGCATCAGGTTGAGCACGCCATGGCCAGCGAGCAGGCCGCCAGCGATCCCGATCACCTCGATGAGCTGATCCACGAGCTGGGCCGCCTGCACAGCCGCTTCGAGGCCCTGCACGGCTACGAACTCGATGCTCGCATCGACAAATTACTCCCCACGATCGGCTTCACCCCCGAAGGGGCCGAGCTGCTGGTGGGTGACTACTCCGGCGGCTGGCAGATGCGCATCGCCCTGGGCAAGATCCTGCTGCAGGAGCCGGATCTGCTGCTGCTGGATGAGCCGACCAACCACCTGGATGTGGAGACGATCCAGTGGCTGGAGAGCTACCTGATCGAGCAGAGCGCCGCCCTGGTGGTGATCAGCCATGACCGCACCTTCCTCGATCGGGTCTGCACCCAGATCGTGGAGACCGAACGTGGCGTCTCACGGACCTACCTGGGCAACTACAGCCAGCATCTGGAGCAGAAGGCGCTGGAGCGCGAGGCCAGCCAGGCTGCCTTCGATCGGCAGCAGAAGGAACTGGCCAGCCAGCAGGCCTATGTCGACCGCTTCCGGGCCAGCGCCACCCGTTCCACCCAGGCCAAGAGCCGGGAAAAGCTGCTCGAGAAGGTCGAACGGATCGAGGCCCCGATCGAGAGTGTCTCCGGTCCACGCTTCCGCTTTCCCGAAGCCCCCCGCTCCGGAAGGCTGGTGGCCGAATTCCGCGATCTCACCCACAGCTACGGCGACAAGATCCTGTTTCTCGGTGCCGAGCTGGAGGTGGAGCGGGGCGATCGGATCGCCTTCGTGGGGCCGAACGGCGCAGGCAAGTCGACCCTGCTTCGGCTGGTGATGGGCCTTGAGGCACCAGACGAGGGCCGGGCTGGGCTGGGTGAGCACAACGTGATCGCCGGCTATTTCGAGCAGAACCAGGCCGAAGCCCTCGACCTGGACAAGACCGTGATCGACACCGTGTTCGAAGCGGTACCGGACTGGACCCAGACCCAGGTGCGCTCCCTGCTGGGCAGCTTCTGTCTCAGTAATGAGGCGGTGTTCAAGCAGGCCGGCAAGCTCAGCGGCGGAGAGAAGGCACGCCTGGCCCTGGCGCTGATGCTGCTGAAGCCCTGCAACCTGCTGGTGCTGGACGAGCCCACCAACCACCTCGACATCCCCGCCAAGCAGATGCTGGAGAACGCGCTGCAGGAGTACGAAGGCGCGGCCCTGCTGGTCTCCCACGACCGCTACTTCATCTCCCGGGTCGCCAACCGGATCGTGGAGCTGCGCGAGGGAGAGCTGGTGGTCTACCGCGGCGACTACGCCTACTACCTGCAGAAGAAGCAGGAGGAAGCCGAAGCGGCCCGCCAGGCCCTGGAGACGGAAGCCCGAACCCGCAAACAGGCCGCCAACCGCGAGAAGCAGCGCGAGCGCCTGCGCAACAAGCAGGCCAGCAAGAACGATGGCGGCAAGCAACGACAGCCGGCCTGCTGATTGCCGGCTTTGCCGGCAGACGGGCTCATGCCGGCCGGCCGGCCGGCCGACGGAGGAACCTCAGCGCGGAGCTGGAAAACACAACTTCATAGACGAGTAAGCAACTCGACCCATTTCGCTGGTGTCCAGCGCGATGTGTGCATAGCCTGACCTTACGTCGTTGAGAGCAGCCCATGAGCGTCGAGCTCTGGTCCACGGGACTTGGTTCCCGCACCGGGATTCCTTCCTCCCATGCCGGGACAGCCGAGGCTGGTGCTGCGGCGACGCCGTCGCCGCAGCACCACGAGGAGACCTGGGATGCCATGGAGGTCTATTTCGAGTGCATCACCACCTGCTCCCTCGACGATGGTGAATGCGTCACCCGCTGCGTTGAGGAACTGCGGGAACACCACTGAGCCAGAAGACGAGGCGTACCACAAGACCGGTCGCCCACCACTGGCCCGAACACCGGCAGCCAAGGCCCAGAACTGCCGTCAAGGGGGATGGCGCAAGGGTTTGCTGACGCGTTTTGCTTATCCGTGTCGCAACGGCTACGCGGAGCCCTGAAACACTTTGTAGCGTTGCGCCAGTTTCACGAGCCCCCTGGGGCTTCAGCCATGTCGGAACCCCTCACCCTCAGCCTTGGGCAGAAGTTCGAGCTTGAGCGCATGACCCGAGCCATCGACGCCACGGGTGACCCCCAGGCCCTGCGTGGTCTGGCCAAGCAGCTGCTCCAGGCCTGGCAAAGCCAGAAGGCGGCCACCCAGTGGGTGATGCGCCAACAACTCGGCGCGCCCTCCGCCTTCCTCGGCGGCATGAGCACCATGCCCGAGACCAGCGAGCCTCAGGGATTCGATGTGCTCTGAGCGCGGCGAAGGTCGTGGGCGTCATCCTTTCAGGACCTGACGCCCCGTCCACGACGCCTCCTCCGCAAACCACGACATTCCTGACCCCAACCACAACCTGCCCACAGCGCAAGAGAGGCTCAGAAGGCAAACGTCGAGAACGCTGCCCTGTCAGCGCGCCGAGAGACTCCCCAGTTCAACAGGGGTCAGGTCAAGTTCGAGCCGCCTCCCCTGGCGATCAATCCTCAGGTTCAGAGGCCGACCTACGCCGATCCGCTCGACCACACTCACCAACTGACTGGGCTCTGTGACCGGCTGACCATCGGCCACCACGATCACGTCACCCTGCCGAATCCCCACCCGAGCGGCTGGACCTCCCGGCATCACGGAGACCACACTCACACCCCCAGCCGCCGATCCACCCTGGCCCGGCCGTGAAGCTTCCAGGCCCACACCGATCATCGGGTGGCTCACCCGACCACTCTGCACCAGCTGGCTGGCAATCTCCCGGGCCCGATTGATCGGGATGGCGAATCCCAGACCGGCACCAGGGCCCGAACGCACCAGGGTGTTGATGCCGATCACTTCTCCATCGGCGTTGAGGAGAGGCCCGCCGGAGTTGCCGGGATTGATCGCCGCATCGGTCTGAATCAGATCCAGCCGCTTATCCGTGATGCCGAGCTTGCTGGCATTGCGGTTGAGATTGCTGATGATCCCCAGGGTCACGGTGTTATCCAGCCCGAAGGGATTACCCACGGCAATGGCCCAGTCGCCCACCTGAAGGCCATCGGAATTGCCCAGCGCCACCGCAGGCCAGGGCCCTCCTCCGATCAACTGCACCACGGCCAGATCCGTCACCCTGTCCAGACCAACGACCTTGCCCTCGACCCGACGGCCGTCCTGCAGACCCACCAGCACCCGATCGCTCTTGTCAACAACGTGGGCATTGGTGAGGATCAGGCCGTCGGCCCGATAGATCACGCCACTGCCCTGGCCTCTCTCCGTTCGCTGGGACGGGGGCGCGGCCTGGGGAACCCCGAAGAACTGCCGGAAGAAGGGGTCGGCCAGCAGCCCACGGGGCAGCCCACCACCGCCACCCGGTACCAGAACGGTGCGCTCCGTGTCGATCGTCACGACGCCAGGGCCGGCGCGACGCACGGCGCTCGCCACGAACGACTGGCGCGTCAGGGCTGCAGCGGCGGCCCCCTGCGCCAAGGCCGCCGTTGGCAGCAGCGGCAGGGTCACCATCACCGCTGCAAGGGTGACTCCGGGCCAGGCCAGCGAATGCAAGGGAAAGCGGCGCATCACTCGAACTCCGCGAACGGCGCAGATCAACGCAAACCGTAGGAAACGTGGCCGACTCAGACGAGCCGTGCAAACCGCCAGGCGATCCGGCTACGATCAGTGAAGTTTTCTATCGATCCATGGACACGTCGCGCCTGCTGCTGGCATTCCTTGCTTTCGGAGCGGCCTGCACCACCCTCTGGGCCTGGATGCTGGCCAACGCCACGCCTGACACCTCCACAAGCAAGCGATGATGGATCCGCGATCGGATCCGGCGATTCGTCGCATCCGATCGAATGGACGTCTTCACCAAGCTGTTTCCCTACCTCTACGGAGCCTGCTTCCTGCTGCTGCTCTGGCAGGCCTTCCAGGTGATGGCCCGTGGTTTTCGTGCCGTACCCCGCCCTGGCGACCGCAGCGCTGCCGGCACCACCAGTGGCGATCGCACCGGCCGGCTCACCATTCATCCGGAACTGCTGGATGCCGAAGGCCAGCTCACCCGTGAGGATCTGCTCACGGTGCGCTTCAACGGCGACAACGAGCGCCCAGGGACCGAGGTCGACAACTGAATAGGCTCGCAGGTGTGATCGTGCATGCCGGCGGAGGCAGACCGTGGACCAGAGAACTCGAATCGTTGGTGCCGTGCTCCGGGGTCTGAAGCTCCCACCCCGCTTCCGCCTCAAGCTGGTCAAGGAAGATCCCGTGCGGCTGGAGCTCACCATGACCCCGGCCTATGGGCAGGATCCGGTCCGGGTGGGCGTGATCGAATCCCAGGATCTGGTGGCCCGGCGCGACCGCGAAGGCCGTGTGCCTCGCGATCTGCAAGGCACCTGGGACTGGACCGTGTGGCACGGGAAGGTGTCGACAGGTGGCTGGAATCCCTATCTCAAGGAAGCCCTGCAGACCATGTTTGAAACCGGCCTGCCGGCGATCGTCTACGAAGAGAAGACCGGCGAGGGCTACCACCCCGTGGATGGAGTGCGGCACGTGCGCTGAGCCCATGCCGCGGGCCCGCTCTTCCCCTGCAGCACCTGCAGCCCCCCTGCCGATCGACGGGCTGCTCGGCGCGATCGAAACGGCGCTGAGCCCTCCAGGGTCCACCCTGCTGCTCCAGGCACCGCCCGGTGCCGGCAAAACCACGCGGGTGCCTCTGGCCCTGATGCACGCCCTGCCCGCGCAGGGAATCGTGATGCTGGAGCCCCGCCGCCTCGCGACCCGCGCCGCCGCCGAACGGCTGGCCAGCTCCCTGGGGGAAGCGGTTGGGGAACAGGTCGGCTACCGGGTTCGCCTTGAAAGCCGTTGCTCCAGCCGGACCCGACTGGAGGTCGTGACCAGCGGCCTGTTCCTGCGGCGCCTGCAGAGCGATCCGGCCCTGGAGGCCGTGGGGTTGGTGATCTTCGATGAATTCCACGAGCGCCAGGCCGACGCCGACCTGGCCCTGGCCCTGTTGCGACAGGCCCGCGCCCTGCTGCGCCCGGACCTGCGGGTGCTGGTGATGTCGGCCACCCTGGATCTCGAGCCGCTCGCCGCCGAGCTCGATCAGGCTCAGGTGCTCACCAGCGAAGGCCGCAGCCATCCGGTGAGCGTGGAGCACCAGCGACCCCGTGAATCCGAAGCGATCGAACGGCAGGTGCTGCGGGCCCTGGAGCAGCAGTGGCTGCCGCAACGTCACGCTGGTGAAACCGCGCTCATCTTTCTGCCCGGACTGCGGGAGATCCTGCGCACCCAGCGGCTGCTCGAGAGCTGCCCCTGGAGCCAGCAGGTCGCCATCTGCCCCCTGCACGGATCCCTGCCGCTCGAGGCCCAGCGCCAGGCCATCGCCCCCGCCGATCCCGACGGCGCCAAGCTGGTGCTGGCCACCAGTATTGCCGAGAGTTCCCTCACGATCGAAGGGGTACGGCTGGTGATCGATGCGGGCTGGTCGCGCCGCAGTCGCTTTGATCCGGCCACGGGCATGGATGGACTGGTCACCGTGCCGGCCAGCCAGGCCAGCGCCGAGCAGCGGCGGGGCCGCGCCGGCCGACTCGGGCCAGGCCATTGCCTGAGGCTGTGGTCGCCAGCCGAGCAGCAGCGCCGGCCCGCCTTCGATCCGCCGGAACTGCTGGAGGTCGATCCCCTGCCGATCGCCCTGCAGCTGGCCCAATGGGGAGCGGGGCTGGGGGAAGACCTGGCCTGGCTCACACCACCACCGCTGGCTGGCCTGCAGGAGGCGCGAAGGCTGCTGGAGCAGCTCGGAGCCCTCGATCAGAGCGGCGCCCTCTCCGATCACGGCCGTGCCCTCAGCGCCGTAGGACTGCACCCGCGCCTGGCCCATCTGCTGCTGAAGGCCAGCGGCGCGGGGGATCTGGATCTGGCCTGTGATCTGGCGGTGCTGCTGAGCGAACGGGATCCGCTCGATCGCCAGGAGCATGGCAGCGACCTGCTGCGCCGCCTGGCCTGGATGCGGCCCCAGGGCCAGGGACGGAGAGGGTCAGGCCCTCAGCAGCGGCTGCACCAGCTCGCCGCCGAACTGCGACGACAGGTGAGAGCTGCAGCGGCTCCCCCTAGCGGCGCGGACCCAGGGCCAGCAGATCTGGAGTGGCGAGCGGCGCGCCTGATCACCTGGGCCTATCCGGAGCGGATCGCCCTGCGCCGCCCTGGAAGCCCGCATCGCTACCAGCTCCGCAGCGGTCGCGGCGCCACCCTCCATCCCAGCGACCCTTTGGTCCTGGCCGAAGCCCTGGCGGTGGCCGTCCTGGACGGCCAGGGACAGGACGCGGCGATCCGACTGGCCGTGCCTCTGCCTGCGGCATTGCTGGAGGAACTGGCTGTGGACCAGGGTGTCAGCATCGAAGAGGTGCGCTGGGACAACACCGCCCAGCGGGTGCGCTGCGAACGCAGCCTGCGCCTCGGAGCCCTGGTGCTGGAGCGCAGCCCCTGGCCCGAGGCCGATGAGGACCGGATCCGACAGGCGTTGCTCGAAGGCCTGCGGCAACGGGGACTGGAGGCCCTGCCCTGGGGGGCGAGGAGCCGGCAGTTGCAGCAGCGGCTGCTGCTGGCCCACCAGCACCTGGGCTCCCCCTGGCCTGACTGCAGCGACCAGGCCCTGAGCCAGACGCTCGAAGACTGGCTCGGCAGGCACCTGCAAGGGGTCCGCAGCCTGGAGGATCTGCAGCGGCTGGATCTGTGCGAGGTGCTCTGGGCAGACCTGGACTGGACGCAGCGGCGTCTGCTCGACGACTGGCTACCGCAGCAGCTGACGGTGCCCTCCGGTCGGCGAATCCATCTCACCTACCAAAACGGGGAGGCGGTGCTGGCGGTGAAACTGCAGGAGATGTTCGGCTGCCGGCAGACTCCGACCCTGCTTCAGGGACGGCTACCCGTGACCGTGCACCTGCTCTCGCCAGCCGGGAGACCAGCCGCGATCACCCGCGATCTGAGTGGGTTCTGGGACCAGGGCTATGCCGAGGTGCGGCGCGATCTGCGGGGCCGCTATCCGCGCCATCCCTGGCCGGAAGATCCGCGCCAGGCCCAGGCCACGGCCCATACCAAGGCCCGCCTGGCACGGGAGCAGGCTGCCCGACCAGCGCCGCAGGGCTGAGCGTCTCCCAGGCTTCACAAGGGGAAGCCTGGGAAGTCGTCCAGCAAATGGCCGAAACCGAAGTGGCGCAATCCCTCCACGATGCCGGCGCAACCTTCCGCGCGGGCCCGGTAGGTCCGCGGCAGGCAGGAGACCTTCTCCCGCAGAGCCTGCTCAGCGTTGCCCACCATCACCCCAGCCAACCCCGTCTCGAACATCGCCAGGTCGTTGAGCGTGTCACCGGCCGTCACCACCCGTTCGGGATCGATCTCGAGCCATTGCAACAAGGTCAGCAGGGTGGAGCCTTTGTTGACACCGGCCGGCAAGACATCGAGATAGCGGTTGTCCGACACGAGGCAGTCGACCCCATGGGCTTCGAGTGCGACCAGTCGCTGCCAGTCGATCGCTTCGCCATCCAGGGTGTAGGCAAGCCGGCGCTCGGTGCTGATCGGTTGCGAAGCCACTCCGGGCAGAGCCTCGAGCAAGGGCAGCAGCCGCTCCGGCAACCCTTTCCAGCGGGCATCAATCGGATCCACCATCCCAGGCACGGTCTTCAGGCTGATCCCACAGGCGACGGTGCAGCCCACATCACCGATCACCAGATGGGGGTGGGCCAGCCCGAAGGCGGCATCGTCGATCAGCAGGGAGGCGATCGAACTGAGCTGGCGGCCCGTGCAGAAGATGTGCAGCACCCGCTCACGCCGTTCCACCAGCCAGCGGTAAAAAGCACGGCGCCAGAGTGGATCGCCCCCCAGCAGGGTGCCATCGAGGTCGGTCACCAGCACCAGATCCGGCTGGGCTGGCAGGGCAGCGGCAATCTGCTGCTGCAGAGCGGCACGGGAGGGCTGAATGGATTCGGAAACAACTGAGCGCAGCCCTAGGCGAAAGCCACAGGCTTGTCAAATCGGAAAACCGCACAGCACCTGTAGCAAGCAGCACTGTCAAGACCACTCCATCTTTCGTTACAGTTGAGGAGTCCTGGAGATTGCTTCCATGTCTGACGCTTCCCAGCCCCGCTTCGGCTTCGTCAACTTCGCCGAGACCTGGAATGGCCGCCTCGCCATGATGGGTTTTGTGATTGGCCTGGCTACCGAGCTCCTCACCGGCCAAGGCATCCTGGCCCAGGTCGGCCTCGGTTGAGGCTTTCTCAAGCCGATTCCAGCCCCGCCGGATCGCCCAACCCAGGGTGAAACGGCGGGATTTTCATCTCGCCTCAGTTCGGTCTCAGTGCCTGGTTCTTAGGCTGCCTCCGCTGTGCCGCCGACTCGATGCCACCCAGCTTCTATGTCAACAACCGCCGGGACGGCTCCAGGTTGCTGAGTAGCGCCCTGGTGATCACAGGTGCGGGCTTTGTACGGATCGATCATCCCGTTGGACGCGTCGTGGCCGTGATCGGTTCTGTCGTCAGCCTCTACTGGTGGTTTCAGTACCGCAAGCTGGAACACTGATGGCAGGCTTCATATCAGAGTCGCGATTATCAGTCTCCTGCTCAGCCTGCAGCCATCGATCCGGCCTGGAGGCTTGGCCAGCCTCAATCTCAACCAGAGCACACAACGACCTTCACCGGCAGGTGGACCAGCCCCAGTGGCGCGAGACCCAATGGTGTACGAACCAGTGGCACGACCAACGGATCTCCCACTGACGTGATCCCATCTCCGCTGGAGCCCCGATCCCAGAACGCCTACGCCACATCCGCTGGCCTGCCTTCATTTGGCGTGGCCGAGCTCAATCGGGCCATCGGAACCCTGCTGGAACGGGGGTTTGCGCCGCGCTTTCTGCTGGAGGCGACCGTGAGCCGTCCGCAGCTCAAGAAGGGACACATCTGGCTGACCCTCACCGATGGCGACGCCACCATCTCAGGGGTGATCTGGTCTTCCCTGCGCCAGAAACTCTCGTACCTCCCCGCCGAAGGTGACGGTGTCACCATCATCGGCCGTCTCAATTTCTGGGACGCCCGAGCCAGCCTCTGCGTCCAGGTGCTGGACATTCGCCCAGGGCGCCAGGCTGCCTTGCGCCAGTTCGAGCGGGTGCGGGAACTGTTGGCACCGGAAGGCTGGTTCGACCCAGAGCGCAAGCGCCCTCTGCCCGAACATCCCGGGTGCATCGCCCTGCTCACCAGCGTGCCCAGCTCCGCCCTGGCGGACATGCTGCGCACTGCCCGCGAACGATGGCCGGCCACACGGATTCTGGTGGTGCCGATCCCCGTGCAGGGTCCCGTGGAAGGGGAAATCTGCACGGCGCTGGAGGCCGTAAGCCGCCAGGCCGAACGACTCGGTGTCGAGGCGTTGGTGCTGGCCCGAGGGGGAGGGAATCGAGAGGATCTGGCGGTGTTCGACGGCGAACGGCTGGCCCGTTGCCTGGGCAGTGCCGCAATCCCGGTGGTCTGCGGTCTGGGCCATGAAGACGACACCACCATTGCTGATCTGGTGGCGGACTATCGGGCCGCCACGCCCACGGCCGCACTGGTGGCCCTGCTGCCTGACCAGCAGGGGGCACTTCTGGATCTGCGCCAGCAACGTCTCCATCTGCAGCGATCCTTGCGCTGGCGCCTCGATCTGGAAACAGAACGGCTGGCGCAGCAACGCCAGAGGCTCGAGGCTCTTCACCCCCAAGGGCTGCTGGTTCAGAGCCGCCAGCGTCTGCAGGAGCAACGTCAGTTGCTTCAGGCCCTCTCGCCGCAGCACATCCTGGAGCGTGGCTTCTCGCTGGTGCGGGGGCAGGATGGCCATCTGCTGCGCACCTGGAAGGAGGTGAACGCCGGTGACGCGATCACTGTGCAGCTCCGTGAGGGGGGGCTGGAAGCCGTGGTTAGCCGCAGTGCCGCACCCTCGATCTGAAACACCTGGTCCAGTGACGACCCTGACCACCAACCCCCATGCTCAAGAAGACCGAAGCAACTCCATCCGAAGATTTCCCAAGCGACGGAACAGCCGCCACCGATCCACTGCCCACGACACCGGTCAAGGGCAGCTCCAATCTCAGCAAGAGCCCAAAAAGATCGGGTCGCAAGGCAGCCGAACCCAAGGCAGCTGATCGCCGGGCATCGGCCCCCAAAACAGATCCCTCACCCAGCGGGGCAGAGGATCTCAGCTTTCTCCAGTCTCGAACGGCCCTTGAGCTTGTGTTGGCGGAGCTGCAGACCAGCGACCTCGACGTCGAGCACATGGCGGCGCTGTACCGACGTGGCCTGAGCTACATCGATCGATGCGAAGCCATACTCGAACATGTGGAACAAGAGGTTTTGCAGTGGTCCCAGCAAGACGAACAGAGTGAGCCAAGGCCTTTCGAACCCTCATGAACGAGACACACCTCACGCCGATCCAGTCCTTGACAACACGGAGACCACTCACCCGCCGATCAAATCACTCAGCCTCCATTATCCACCCCATAATCCGCACATCTCAATTCGACCAAGAAATCTTCCGCCGATGATTCTTGGCACCAACTATCACCCCACTGATCCACCACAATTCTTGAGGAACGATGTATGACCTCAAAGTCCTTCGCCATGCACTGGCTTCCGCAGAGTCCCTTACAGGCGATCTACCTCATCCTTGCCATTGCTGGAGCCGTGCTGCCCTGGATGGCTAATCTTGACTTTATCGAACTCAATCATCAGGCCTTCGATCTGCCATCATTCATCGCTTTAGCGACCGCCAATCCTGCCGCCACCTCTCTGTCCAGAGATCTGATGATCGGCGCCACTGCTGTGGTGATCTGGATAGTGCAGGAAAGCCGACGCCTGCAGATGCGCGGGCTGATCTGGGTGCTACTGAGCTGCGTCCTGATCGCCTTCGCCTGCGGGGCTCCTCTGTTTCTCTATTTGCGGGAACGTCGCCTGGCAGAACAATTGAGTGAAGGGGTGCAGGCCACGGGCAGCTGAAGCACCCGACGCACGCCGTCAACGATCGTCCACCTCCTGGGCCACCACATCGATGGTGACGGTGCTCGCCTCCTTCTCCATGCCGCGAGACTGAGGCTGCAAGGGATCATCGGTGAGATTCACCACCATCCCCTCCGATTCTGCCTGCATGGATGCACCGCAGAGAGGACAGGACTCCTGGGAAAAGCTGGCACTGCCGCAACGAGGACAGGTTTGCAGGCGTCGCCGCAGAACCTGCCAGGCAATCCAGACACCCCCAGCAGCGATCAGCGGCAGCAGCAGCAGGCCAAGGGTCAGACCTCCAAGCACATCCAGCAGGACACGGCCTGCTTGGCTGGGGGCCAGCAGGAGAAGACCCAGCAAGACCAGCCAGATCCAGGGGAAAGAGCGCTGCATCAGATCTGCGAAGCGATGAGGTTGCGATGCATGATCAAGTCATGGCAGGGGTTCGGGCGACAATCCGCTCAAAACACAAGTTTGGGCTTTCTATTTTTACGTGCGTGCCACAACACCACATTGAGACACTGACTGTAATAGAGAACAACACCAATAAACCAGATCCACAGGGTCAGCACAAGGACACCACCCACTACACCATATGCCTGGAACCTGACACCCAACAGCAGCAGGATTGGCCCAATCGAGAGATTCATCGTAATCAGCACAACCGCAGCCAACACGGCTCCAGGCAGCACAACCCCAAAAGGGACAAGCCGTGAGGGCAAGATCCACAGACCGACCCAGGAGCACAGCAGGCCAATCAGGATCGAAGCACCAAGGTCGGCCCAAAGTGAAACATGCAACAGGTTTTGCAACCAAGGTGGCAACCAGGCAAAGGCAACGTCACCATCGAAAAACAAGCCAAGGTTACTGATCAACTGATCAAAAACAAGCAACACTGCCAAGACTGAGATCAGCAAGAATGCCTTCAGCCTGAGCACAACGAATCTTCTGACAACCTGGTCCCATGGCAGTCCCTCCAGCCCCGCATGTCGCCAACCCCATACACGATCCATGCCCCGCTGAAGAGTCAGATAAATATTGCCAGCACTGAGCACAAGGAACAGAATGCCCAATAGGCCCGCCCCAAACCCTTGACGCGTAAATTTCTGCAATAGAATCTCAAGAAAAGGCAAGCCAGAAGCTGGCAAAATACCATCTGCCACACCAAGCAATCGCTCCACCAATCCGCGATCTCTGCCAAGAATCCGCGAGGCAATCGAAAGTGCAATCAACACTGCTGGCAAAAAAGACTGCAGACAGTGATAGGCAAATGCTGCGCTGAGATCCGTGCAATCGTTCTGCAACCATAACCTGTATGCTCCCCAGAAAGGCTTCCACGAACGTTGTAAACGCAGAAGTGATCGAGCCTGCGGCATTGTCATCGAACCCAGTGCCACATCAAATCAGCCTATGCACGGCATCGTATCCAGGCCAAACCAAGTCCACCGATCAATCGTAGCCTTGGCACAGCTGTGCTCCCCATCCTGACGTCTTGGCACATACGTCCCTATTGGCCCCAACGTCCCTACCAGCTCCTGACTTGACGCATCACGCAAGGACCCAAGCATCGAAACCAATCCCCAGCATCGGCAACTCAATATCATCCCCCCTTGGGGACTGGTGATCGAGGTCGGACAGCTATCTCGTGGCCACCAACCCACAACCCAGGCACACGAAAACACCCCCGATCGCAGCCATCAGGCTGCCATCGGAGGCGTCGTCGTGGAGCAAAGTTTGACCTGGCATCGAGCTATTTTCGCAGGAGGCTACCCTCCAACTATCGTTGCCGCTGCTGCGTTTCACAACCG